>NZ_JBSFTP010000005.1:0-177373 GCF_053591315.1 Streptomyces sp. NPDC003042 | reverse complement strand
TTTGGCACGCTGTTGAGTTCTCAAGGAACGGACGCTTCCTTTGTACTCACCCTCGCGGGTTTTCCTCCGGGCTTTCGTTCTGTTCTGTTCTTGCGCTTCCGACTCTATCAGACTCTTTCGTGTCCGATTTCCTCGGCGCTTTCCAGGTGCTTCGCTTTCGCGTTTTCCCTTTCCGGCGAGTCCGACTCTATCAGATTCTCTTCCGTGTCCGCTTCTCGAAAGTCGCAGTCAGCTGGATTCGAATTCCAATGGCCTTCGGAGGGCCTTTCCCTTTCGGGTGGATCAGACTTTATCAGGTCTCCCTGAGTGCTGATTCCCACCCGCCCGCACAACCCGTCCGGACACACGTGTGTGCCGGGGTGTCGTGCGAGTGGAGACGTAAACGTACTGGAGCGGGGCCCCCGGACGCAAATCCGGTTGCCCCGCTCCCGTCGTGTCGCTACGCGCGAGGTCAGACCTCGACGACGACCGGGAGGATCATCGGGCGGCGGCGGTAGCCGTCCGAGACCCACTTGCCCATCGTGCGGCGGATGAGCTGCTGGATCTGGTGCGGCTCGGCCACGCCGTCGGCCGCGGCGCGGGCGATGGCTTCCTCGATCTTCGGGAGGACCGAGGTGAACGCCGAGTCCTCGATGCCGGAGCCGCGGGCCTGGATGTTCGGGCCGCTGACGACCTTGCCGGTCGAGCTGTCCACCACCACGTAGACCGAGATGATGCCCTCTTCGCCCAGGATGCGGCGGTCCTTGAGGTGGACTTCCGTGACGTCGCCGACCGAGAGGCCGTCCACGTACACGTAGCCGGCCTGGACCTTGCCGGAGATGCGGGCCTTGCCGTCGATCAGGTCGACGACCACGCCGTCCTCGGCGATGACGATGCGGTCCTTCGGGACGCCCGTCATGGCACCGAGCTCGGCGTTGGCGCGCAGGTGGCGCCATTCGCCGTGGACCGGCATGAGGTTGCGCGGCTTGCAGATGTTGTAGAAGTACAGCAGCTCGCCCGCGGATGCGTGGCCCGAGACGTGCACCTTCGCGTTGCCCTTGTGGACCACGTTGGCGCCCCAGCGGGTCAGGCCGTTGATCACGCGGTAGACCGCGTTCTCGTTGCCCGGGATCAGGGACGACGCCAGGATCACGGTGTCGCCGGGGACGATCCGGATCTGGTGGTCGCGGTTGGCCATGCGCGACAGGGCCGCCATCGGCTCGCCCTGGGAGCCCGTGCAGACCAGGACGACCTCGTGGGCCGGCAGGTCGTCGAGGGTCTTGACGTCCACGACGAGGCCGGCCGGGACCTTCAGGTAGCCCAGGTCACGGGCGATGCCCATGTTGCGGACCATCGAGCGGCCGACGAAGGCGACCCTGCGGCCGTACTCGTGGGCGGCGTCGAGGATCTGCTGGATGCGGTGCACGTGGCTGGCGAAGCTGGCCACGATGATCCGGTTGTTGGCGTTCGCGAACACCGTGCGCAGGACGTTCGAGATTTCGCGCTCGGGCGGGACGAAGCCCGGGACCTCGGCGTTCGTCGAGTCGGAGAGGAGAAGGTCGATGCCTTCTTCGCTCAGACGCGCGAAGGCGTGCAGGTCGGTGAGGCGGTTGTCCAGCGGCAGCTGGTCCATCTTGAAGTCACCGGTGCACACGACCATGCCGGCGCCGGTGCGGATGGCCACGGCCAGCGCGTCCGGGATGGAGTGGTTGACGGCGATGAACTCGCAGTCGAAGGGGCCCAGGTTCTCGCGCTCGCCTTCCTTCACCTCGAGGGTGTAGGGGCGGATGCGGTGCTCCTGGAGCTTGGCCTCGATGAGCGCCAGCGTCAGCTTGGAGCCGATCAGCGGGATGTCCGGCTTCTCCCGGAGGAGGAACGGGACGGCGCCGATGTGGTCCTCGTGGCCGTGGGTGAGGACGATGCCCTCGATGTCGTCGAGGCGATCCCGGATGGACGTGAAGTCCGGCAGGATCAGGTCGATGCCCGGCTGCTCCTCTTCGGGGAAGAGGACACCGCAGTCGACGATCAGCAGCCGGCCGTCGTACTCGAAGACGGTCATGTTCCGGCCGATCTCGCCGAGCCCTCCCAGCGGGGTGACCCGGAGGCCGCCCTTCGGAAGCTTCGGCGGCGGGCCCAGTTCGGGGTGCGGATGGCTCAAAAGTTGCTCCTTCACCACGCGCGCCACCCACCCCTTGAGGCACATGGCGCGCATGTCATTCGTGCACGTGTTGTTGTCTGTTTTTGTTGTTCTTCTTGTTATTCAGTTGTGAAGTCTGGTGTCAGAGCTGTACCCCGCCGGCGGCAAGATCGATCTTGAGCTGGGCCGTCTCTTCGGCCGTCAGCTCGATCAGCGGGAGTCGCAGCGGGCCCGCGGGCAGGCCCCGCAGGTTCAGCGCGGCCTTGGTCGTCATGACGCCCTGGGTGCGGAACATGCCGGTGAAGACGGGGAGCAGCTTCTGATGGATCTCGGTGGCCTTCTGTACGTCGCCGCCGAGGTGGGCCTCGAGCATCGCGCGCAGCTCGGGGGTGACCACGTGGCCGACCACCGAGACGAAGCCCGCCGCGCCGACCGACAGGAGCGGCAGGTTCAGCATGTCGTCGCCGGAGTACCAGGCCAGGCCGCTCCGGGCGATGGCCCAGCTGGAGCGGCCGAGGTCACCCTTGGCGTCCTTGTTGGCCACGATACGGGGGTGCTCCGCCAGCCGGACCAGGGTTTCGGTGTCGATCGCGACACCGCTGCGGCCCGGGATGTCGTAGAGCATGACCGGCAGCCCGGTGGCGTCGGCGATGGCCGTGAAGTGCCGGAAGAGGCCCTCCTGCGGCGGCTTGCTGTAGTACGGGGTCACCGCGAGCAGGCCGTGGGCGCCGGTGCGCTCCGCCTGGCGTGCCAGTTCGAGGGTGTGGCGGGTGTCGTTGGTGCCGATGCCGGCGACGACGTGGGCGCGGTCGCCGACCGCTTCGAGTACGGCTCGTACGAGGTCGTTTTTCTCCGCGTCGGTGGTCGTCGGCGACTCACCGGTGGTGCCGTTGATGATCAGGCCGTCGTTGCCTGCGTCCACCAGGTGGACGGCGAGCTGCTGCGCGCCGTCGAGGTCGAGTGCGCCATCCGCCGTGAACGGCGTGATCATGGCGGTGAGGACCCGCCCGAAGGGGGTCTGCGGAGTCGAGATCGGAGCCATGGGTAACACGCTACTCGCTGCCACGCTCGCCTTGTCCCCTCGGGGGACGTCAACAGGGTGTGGGAGCCCGGCACTGCCTGCTCGGGGGTTCAAGCAGTGCCGGGTCCGTTTGATCAGCCTAGATGAACTTTACGAAACGCCGCAATACGGACACTTGGGACTTATTTCCGCACATGTGTACGCCGCGCGTGCGTCAGACCTTACGGGGCAACGCGGCCGTTGGCGTTGAAGGCCGCGTACGTCAGCGGCATGAGCCGCGCCCAGTGCTGCTCCATCTTCTCGCCGACCATCTCGATCTCCCGCTGCGGGAAGGACGGAACCGCCGCCAGCTCGTGCTGGGTGCGCAGGCCGAGGAAGTGCATGAGGGAGCGCGCGTTGCACGTGGCGTACATCGACGAGAAAAGACCGACCGGCAGGACCGAACGGGCGACCTCCCGGGCCACGCCCGCCGCGAGCATCTCCTGATAGGCCTGGTAGGCCTGGCGGTACGAGGCCTCCATGACCCGGCCCGTCAGCTCCTGCTGCGCCCCGGTGCCCTCGACGAACACGTACTTGCCCGGGCGGCCCTCCTGGACGAGCTTGCGCTCGGCGTCCGGGACGTAGAAGACCGGCTCCAGCTCCCTGTAGCGGCCGGATTCCTCGTTGTAGGACCAGCCCACGCGGTGCCGCATGAACTCGCGGAACACGAAGATCGGGGCGCTGATGAAGAAGGTCATCGAGTTGTGCTCGAAGGGGCTGCCGTGGCGGTCCCGCATCAGGTAGTTGATGAGGCCCTTGGAGCGCTCCGGATCCTTCTGGAGCTCTTCCAGGGACTGCTCGCCGGCCGTGGAGACCCGAGCGGCCCACAGCACGTCGGAGTCGGCGGCGGAGTGCTTGACCAGCTCCACCGTCACATCACTGCGGAAGCTGGGTTTCAGGTCTGAAGCGGTCTCGCTCACACGGGGTCCTTCCGAACGGGTCTTACCTGGGGCGCGCCCACTCTACGGCGCTCCCCGGAGCTCCCCGCGCAGGCGCCGGGGGCCGCGAGAGCACCCGTACAACTGACGGAGCGCCGTGAATTCTCGTCAATGTCCCGAAATCAGGCACCGATCGGCCCGTCCGTACGTCCTACAGAGCAGAACGCGGCCCGCCTGCCACCGCCGCCCCAGGGCCCTGACCGTGAGGAGAGTCGCTCCCGATGTCCAGCCGGCGCGAACCCGTACCGTTCGCCTTCGTCGCCGAGGCCGACCGATTCCGCAGCAACGTCACTCCGCCGCCGCGCGAGAGTCTGAGCAAGACCCAGATCGCCGCCCGTAGTCTGGTCGGCCTGACCGTGGTCGCCGGGCTCGTCGGCTCGCTGCTCTTCGGGATGCCCGCGCTGCAGCCGTACAAGGCGAACGAGAAGGCACAGCAGTCGGAGGCCTCCGAGGGGCGGTAGCCTCACGGGCACAGCCCAACCGAACGTGCATGTGAGTGAGGTCCTGCCGTGCCCCTGCCCTTCCTGACGGCCGACGGCGTGTTCGACGCACACGAGGACGAAGCCCTCCCGCACGCCGATCCCGGACGATGGCGGCGGCCCTACCGCCCCGGCCCCTGGCGGGTGGCGGGCGCGGCGCTGCTGCTCCTGCTGTCCGCGTTCATGCTGCTGGCCACGATGATCATCGCCTTCGCGGGCACCTGGGCCGGGGCAGGTGTCGGCCTGGCCGCCTCGCTCGTCGTGGTCGGCTCGGCGCTGCGGATACTGCGTACGGGTGTCTGGGTGAGCCCTGCCGGGCTGCGCCGGGTCGGGTTCTTCAGGACCCGCTCGATCGCCTGGAGCGAGGTCGACTCGATCCGGACGGTCCAGCAGCCGGTGCGCTGGCTGGGGCTGCCGAGGACCGTGCAGGGGCAGGCGCTGACGGTGACCGGACGCGTCGGGGGCGGTCTGCCGGTCCTGCTGACCGACCACAGCGCCGACTTCCTGGCCCGTGGCGAGGCCTTCGACCGGGCCGCCGGCTCGTTGGAGGCCTGGGCCGCGGAGTACCGGGCCGTGCCCGCCTGACGGGCGTCGCACGCGCGCGGAAGGCCCGTACGGGGATCAGACCTGTACGGGCCCTTCCTGTACCGGGCCCCGTGGTGCGGGCCCCTGGTCCGCGGGCGCGGTGACCGCTCCGTGGAGGGCGATGGCCCGCTGCATGGCCTTGCGGGCCCGCGGGGTGTCGCGGGCGTCGTGGTAGGCCACGGCGAGGCGGAACCAGCTGCGCCAGTCCCCCGGCGCGTCCTCGGTCTCGGCCCTGCGGCGCGCGAAGACCTCGTCGGCGGAGTCCCGCAGGATCCGGCCGTACTGGTCCCGCTCCAGCTCGTCGACGGGCAGCCCGCCCTCGGCCTCCAGCTCGGCTCCGAGCTGGTTGGCCTTGGTGACGAACCGGGTGTTCTTCCACAGGAACCAGATGCCGATGACCGGCAGGATCAGCACGGTGACACCGAAGGTGACGGTGAGCCAGGTGCCCTGCCGGATCAGGATCAGGCCGCGGCTGCCGGCCAGGACGAAGTAGACGACCAGGACGGCGGCCGTGAGGAAGTACGTGATCTTCGCGCGCATGGTGGTCGCTCAGCCCAGGTCGAGGAAGTGTTCCAGGCCGAAGGTGAGGCCCGGGGTCTGCGTCACGCGGCGCGCGCCGAGCAGGATGCCCGGCATGAAGCTGCTGTGGTGCAGGGAGTCGTGACGGATGGTCAGGGTCTCGCCCTCACCGCCGAGCAGCACCTCCTGGTGGGCCAGCAGGCCGCGCAGGCGGATGGCGTGCACCGGGACTCCGTCGACGTCGGCGCCGCGGGCGCCGTCGAGTGCGGTGGTGGTGGCGTCGGGCTGGGCGCCGAGACCGGCCTCGGCGCGGGCGGCCGCGATGAGCTGCGCCGTGCGGGTCGCCGTACCGGAGGGGGCGTCGACCTTGCGCGGGTGGTGCAGCTCGACGACCTCGACGGACTCGAAGTAGCGGGCGGCCTGGACCGCGAACTTCATGGTGAGGACGGCGCCGATGGAGAAGTTCGGGGCGATGAGCACCCCGGTCTGCGGTGAGCCGTCCAGCCAGGTGTTCAGCTGCGCGAGGCGGTCCTCGGTCCAGCCGGTGGTGCCGACCACTCCATGGATGCCGTGGCGGATGAGGAAGTCCAGGTTCCCCATCACCGAGGCCGGTGTGGTCAGCTCGACCGCGACCTGGGCGCCGGCCTCGGCCAGCGCCTCCAGCTTGTCGCCGCGGCCGAGCGCCGCGACCAGTTCCATGTCCTCCGCGGCCTCGACCGCCTTGACCGCTTCGGAGCCGATGCGGCCCTGGGCGCCGAGGACTGCCACGCGCAGCTTGCTCATCTGATGTCCTTACCTGCGTACAGACTGGAATGCGTACGGACTCGTACAGCTAGGCGACCGCTTCGTCGAGGCGGGCGGCCTGCTTCTCCTTCAGGGGGCCGATCACCGCGAGCGAGGGCCGCTGTGCCAGTACATCGTGGGCGACCGCGCGGACGTCGTCCGGGGTCACCGCGGCGATGTGGGCCAGCATGTCGTCGACCGACATCTGATCACCCCAGCACAGCTCGCTCTTGCCGATGCGGTTCATGATCGCGCCGGTGTCCTCCAGGCCGAGGACGGTGGAGCCGGAGAGCTGGCCGATGGCCCGCCCGATCTCCTCGTCGGTGAGCCCTTCGGAGGCGACCTTGTCGAGCTCGTCCCGGCAGATCTTCAGCACGTCGTGGACCTGGCTGGGCCGGCAGCCGGCGTAGACGCCGAAGAGCCCGGTGTCGGCGAAGGCCGAGGTGTACGAGTACACGCTGTAGGCCAGGCCGCGCTTCTCCCGGACCTCCTGGAAGAGGCGGGAGGACATGCCTCCGCCGAGGGCGGTGTTCAGTACGCCCATGGCCCAGCGGCGGTCGTCGGTGCGGGCCAGGCCGGGCATGCCGAGGACCACGTGGGCCTGCTCGGTCTTGCGGCCGACGTGGTCGACGCGGCCGGAGGTGCGGATCCGCTTGGTGCCGGTGCGCGGGCCGACCGGCTCGGCATCGGTGCGGGTCAGCGCGCCGGCCTTGTCGAAGGCGGCGCGGACCTGGCGGACGACCTTGTCGTGGTCGACGTTGCCCGCCGCGGCGACGACGAGGCGGGTCGGATCGTAGTGCTTCTTGTAGAAGCGGCGGATCCGTTCGGCGCCGAGGGCGTTGATCGTGTCGACGGTGCCGAGGACGGGGCGGCCCAGCGGCGTGTCCCCGTACATGGTCTGCGCGAACAGGTCGTGCACGCAGTCACCGGGGTCGTCCTCGGTCATCGCGATCTCTTCGAGGATGACGCCGCGCTCGGCGTCCACGTCCTCCTGGCGGATCAGTGAGCCGGTGAGCATGTCGCAGACCACGTCGATGGCCAGCGGCAGGTCGGTGTCGAGCACCCGGGCGTAGTAGCAGGTGTACTCCTTCGCCGTGAAGGCGTTCATCTCGCCGCCGACCGCGTCTATGGCGGAGGAGATGTCGAGGGCACTGCGCTTCTCGGTGCCCTTGAAGAGGAGGTGCTCCAGGTAGTGGGTGGTGCCGCCCAGGGTGGGCGTCTCGTCGCGGGAGCCGACGTTCGCCCAGATGCCGAAGGTTGCGGAGCGGACGGAGGGCAGCGTCTCGGTGACGATGCGCAGCCCGCCGGGCAGCACGGTGCGCCGGACGGTGCCGATGCCGTTGCTGCCCTTGAGGAGGGTTTGGGTACGGGCGACGGCCCGCCCCTCCGAAGAGGGGCGGGCCGTTGCACGGGAACTACGCGACGTCACTTGTCGGAGTCGTCCTTGTCGGCGTCGGCGTTGGCGTCGACGGCCTCGCCCTCGATCACGGGGATCAGGGAGAGCTTGCCGCGCTGGTCGATCTCGGCGATCTCGACCTGCACCTTGGTGCCGACCGCGAGCACGTCCTCGACGTTCTCCACGCGCTTGCCACCGGCGAGCTTGCGGATCTGCGAGATGTGCAGCAGGCCGTCCTTGCCGGGCATGAGGGAGACGAAGGCACCGAAGGTGGTGGTCTTGACGACCGTACCCAGGTAGCGCTCGCCGACCTCCGGCATGGTCGGGTTGGCGATCGCGTTGATCGTGGCGCGGGCGGCCTCGGCGGCCGGGCCGTCGGAGGCACCGATGTAGATGGTGCCGTCGTCCTCGATCGTGATCTCGGCGCCGGTGTCCTCCTGGATCTGGTTGATCATCTTGCCCTTGGGGCCGATGACCTCACCGATCTTGTCCACCGGGATCTTGACGGTGATGATCCGCGGGGCGTTCGGGGACATCTCGTCCGGCGTGTCGATCGCTTCCATCATCACGTCGAGGATGTGGAGGCGGGCGTCGCGGGCCTGGGTCAGGGCCGCGGCCAGGACGGAGGCCGGGATGCCGTCCAGCTTGGTGTCGAGCTGGAGGGCGGTGACGAACTCCTTGGTGCCGGCGACCTTGAAGTCCATGTCGCCGAAGGCGTCCTCCGCACCGAGGATGTCGGTGAGGGCGACGTAGTGCGTCTTGCCGTCGATCTCCTGGGAGATCAGGCCCATGGCGATACCGGCGACGGGGGCCTTGAGCGGCACACCGGCGTTCAGCAGCGACATGGTGGAGGCGCAGACCGAGCCCATGGACGTCGAACCGTTGGAGCCGAGGGCCTCGGACACCTGGCGGATCGCGTAGGGGAACTCCTCGCGGGTCGGGAGGACCGGCACGATCGCGCGCTCGGCGAGCGCGCCGTGGCCGATCTCGCGGCGCTTCGGCGAACCGACGCGGCCGGTCTCGCCGACGGAGTACGGCGGGAAGTTGTAGTTGTGCATGTAGCGCTTGCGGGTCACCGGGGAGAGGGTGTCCAGCTGCTGCTCCATGCGGAGCATGTTGAGGGTGGTGACGCCCAGGATCTGGGTCTCGCCACGCTCGAAGAGCGCCGAGCCGTGCACGCGCGGGATGGCCTCGACCTCGGCGGCGAGGGTACGGATGTCCGTGAGCCCGCGGCCGTCGATGCGGACCTTGTCCTTGATGACGCGCTCGCGCACCAGGGCCTTGGTCAGGCTGCGGTAGGCGGCGGAGATCTCCTTCTCGCGGCCTTCGAAGGCCGGGAGGAGCTTGTCGGCGGCGATGTCCTTGACGCGGTCCAGCTCGGCCTCGCGGTCCTGCTTGCCCGCGATGGTCAGCGCCTGGGAGAGCTCGCCCTTGACGGCGGCCGCGAGGGCCTCGTACACGTCGTCCTGGTAGTCCAGGAAGACCGGGAACTCGCCCTCGGGCTTGGCGGCCTTGGCGGCGAGGTCGGCCTGGGCCTTGCAGAGGACCTTGATGAAGGGCTTCGCGGCGTCGAGGCCGGAGGCCACGACCTCCTCGGTCGGCGCCTCGGCGCCGCCCTTGACGAGCGCGATGGTCTTCTCGGTGGCCTCGGCCTCGACCATCATGATCGCGACGTCGCCGTCGTCCAGGACGCGACCCGCGACGACCATGTCGAAGACGGCGTCCTCGAGCTCGGTGTGCGTCGGGAAGGCGACCCACTGGCCGCGGATCAGCGCGACGCGGACGCCGCCGATCGGGCCGGAGAAGGGCAGGCCGGCCAGCTGGGTGGACGCGGACGCGGCGTTGATCGCGACGACGTCGTACAGGTGGTCCGGGTTGAGCGCCATGATCGTGGCGACGACCTGGATCTCGTTGCGCAGGCCCTTCTTGAAGGACGGGCGCAGCGGGCGGTCGATCAGGCGGCAGGTGAGGATCGCGTCCTCGGAGGGGCGGCCCTCACGGCGGAAGAACGAGCCGGGGATCTTGCCGGCCGCGTACTGGCGCTCTTCGACGTCGACCGTCAGGGGGAAGAAGTCGAGCTGGTCCTTGGGCTTCTTCGACGCGGTGGTGGCCGACAGCACCATCGTGTCGTCGTCCAGGTAGGCAACGGCGGAGCCGGCGGCCTGGCGGGCCAGACGGCCCGTCTCGAAGCGGATGGTGCGGGTGCCGAAGGAACCGTTGTCAATGACGGCCTCGGCGTAGTGGGTCTCGTTCTCCACTAGCGTTTTCTCCATTTTCGTCGTCTCCGTCCGCCACCCGTGTGGTGGTGGACGGTTGCGGAGAAGCGCTCCTGGCGTGCGGGCCGGTCTTCGATCGAAGCACCCGGTTCTGTGCCCTCCTGGGGCTTTCCGGATGCCACTACCGAGGACCGGCGGCGTAGGGAGGGCGCTCCTCCTCTTCGGTTGTGCGCTGTCTCCCAGACTACAAAGCGTCCGGTACCTCGCGCACGTACAGCAAAGGGAGCGGCCCCCTCATCTGGGGTTCCGCTCCCTTCACAGCGTCTTTACTTGGCGCCGGCCGCACCGCGACGGATGCCGAGGCGCTCGACCAGCGCACGGAAGCGCTGGATGTCCTTCTTGGCCAGGTACTGCAGCAGGCGGCGACGCTGGCCGACCAGGATCAGCAGACCACGACGCGAGTGGTGGTCGTGCTTGTGGGTCTTGAGGTGCTCGGTCAGGTCCGAGATGCGGCGGGAGAGCATCGCAACCTGGACCTCGGGGGAGCCGGTGTCGCCCTCCTTGGCACCGAACTCGGTGATGATCTGCTTCTTCGTAGCGGCGTCAAGCGGCACGCGTACTCCTCGTTTAGGTCTTCGTATGCCACCGAGTGCCCCAGGTCGAATTCTCTGGGGATCTTCCGTAACTCGGGAGGCGGGGTCCGCTGAGCGCAGCCTCCAGAGGTCTCCGGAGGCGCGTACACAAACGGCCGTCACACAGCGTACCAGGGTGCCGGGCCGCGCCGTCTCAGCTCGTGAGAGAGCGGGCCCTGCTGTAGACGTCGAGCACGGCCAGGGTCAGCGGGACCAGGCTGAGCAGTACTGCCGCCTCGGTGAGGTCGAGCAGTCGTCCCCAGAAGGGTGACAGGCCCTTGCGGGGGATGACAAGCGCAATTCCCGCGAGGAGGGCGGCGCCGGCGGCGACGGCGGCCGAGAGCCAGATCGTACGGAGGTCCAGGCCGGCGCGGTCGTGGTAGCGCGCCAGCTCCAGCACCAGGTCGACGGGCGGGTGGAGCGCGAGGCCGAGGATCAGCAGCCCGACGGCGGCGAGGCCGGCGGCCAGGGCGCACACGACCTGGGAGGTGTAGCGGAAGAGGCGGGCCCGCAGCAGCATCGCCAGGCCGGCGGCCAGGGCCAGCAGGCGGCCCCAGGTGTTGTCGGAGAAACCGAGGACGGCGGCGGAGCCGACGACGACGGCCGCGCAGCCGCCGACCAGGCCGAGCAGCATCTCGTGGCCGCGGCGGGCCTGGGCGGCGATCAGCTCGGCGTCGAGCGGGGTGCCCGGGTCGTGGCTGTCGGAGCCGGCGGGGTCGTTCGGGTCGGCGGTCTCGTAGCGGTCCGGGGTCTCGTAATCCTCCACGGCGCTCTGCGGGGCGGCGTACCCGATGGGCAGCCGGGCGAAGCGGGCGGAGAGGCCGGGGAGGAAGGCGACGAGCCCGATGGCGACGGGGGCGCAGACGGCGGCGGTGGCGGTCGCGGAGGCCTCGGCGGCAATGGCCGCGAAGGTGGCGAGGGTGCCGGTGGCGGCCAGGAAGGTGGCCGCGACGAAGGGGGCGTCGCCCTGCGGGGTGAGGGCGACCAGGGCGACGGAGGCCACCAGGACGCAGACGCAGCCGAGCAGGAACTGCAGGCGTCCGGGACCCTGGCCCGCGCCGGCGGCGACGATGCCCGAGCCCGCGATCATGAGGTGCGGGAGGGCGGCCAGGCCGAGGGCCACGGCGGAGCCGCGGTCGCGGTAGACCCGGGCGCGCACTCCGGCGGCGGCGGTGAGCAGCACGCCGACGGCCGCGGCGATGATCCCGGGCAGGCTGTGCATGTCGTGGCGGATCGGGTCGGCGTACCAGAGGACGAAGCCGAGCAGGACGAGCAGCACGGCGGCGCCGGCCAGGCCCGCGCCGCGCAGCATGTCGTCGCTCCAGCGGTGCCGGTCGCGGACGACGGCCGAGGCGACGGCGTCGGAGACGTCGTCGAACACGGCGGGCGGCAGGGACTCGGCGAAGGGGCGCAGGCTGAGGACCTCGCCGTCGAGGACCTGCTGGGCGGCGAGGGTGCGGGCGCCGTCGAGGACGGCGCCGGAGCGGCGGACGAGGTGGAAGCCGGTGGGGGCGCCGACGGGCTGGGTCTGGCCGGTGAGGCGCAGCAGCTCGGGGTAGACGTCGGCCACGGCGATGTCCTCGGGGAGGGCGACGTCGATCCGGCTGTCGGGAGCCACGACGGTGACCCTGCAGAAGCCCGTCGCCTCGGCCGTACTCACCTGTGTGACCCCCCTGGTTGGCGCCCGTGCCGACGCCCGATTCGCGGATGCGCATGCTGCGCGCGCCACCCTACCGGGCCTGTGCCCGACTGTCGGCAAGTAGGATCACCTCCCCGGCTACCGCTGGGGTCACCCCCGGGCGAGGAGCCCCCCGCCAGCGCCCGGGACTTGGGGGCGCCGGCTACGACGTCCCGTCCGTTTTCGAGGGATTGATGCTCCGGTGAGCCAGATCGTCGTCAAACGCCCGCCCCGGTCCCTGCCGCCCGAAGTCCCTTCGGACGAGCTGAGGCTGGAGGCTCCGCCGGAACTTCCGCGGGGGCAGCAGGAGGGCATGCTGATGCAGCTCCTGCCGATGCTCGGCATGGGTTCGTCGGTCGTCTTCTTCTTCATGCCGGGTGCGGCGCCGTTCATGCGCATCATGGGTGTGCTGATGCTGGTGTCCACGGTGGGCATGGTGATCGCCCAGCTGGTGCGCCACCGGCGCGGTACACAGGGGCAAATGGCCGATGTGCGCCGGGACTATCTCAAGTACCTCGCGCAGACCCGCCGTCAGGTACGCAGGACCGCGCGGGCGCAGCGTGACGCGCAGCTGTATCTGCACCCGGCGCCCGAGCAGTTGTGGTCGGTGGTCGCCGAGGGCTCGCGGCTGTGGGAGCGGCGCGTCGGCGACGCGGACTTCGGGCAGGCCCGGCTGGGGTTGGGCGCGCAGCGGCTGGCGACGGCGCTGGTGGCGCCGGACACGGCTCCGGTGGACGAGCTGGAGCCGCTGACGGCGGGGGCGATGCAGCGGTTCCTGAAGGTCCACTCCTCGCTGGACGGGCTGCCGGTGGCGCTGTCGATCCGGGCGTTCTACCACGTGACGGTGTCCGGTGAGCCGGAGTCGGCGCGCGGGACGGCGCGGGCGCTGGTGGCGCAGTTGGCGACGCTGCACTCCCCCGAGGACCTGATGGTGGCCGTGGTGGCCGCGCCGGGGGCGGTGCCGGCGTGGGACTGGACGAAGTGGCTGCCGCACGCGCAGGTACCGGGGCAGGTCGACGGTGCAGGTACGAAGCGGCTGTTCGGGGATGACCTGGCCGAGTTGGAGGGGCTGCTCGGGTCCCGGCTGGAGGGCAGGCCGCGGTTCAGCCGCGAGGTGTCCCCCGTGCTGGACCAGCCGCACCTGGTCGTCGTACTGGACGGCGGCATGGTGCCACCGGACTCCGTCTTCGCGGCGGCCGAGGGCTTGCAGGGCGTCACGATCGTCGAGGTGGTCGCGGGCGAGCTGGACGAGCCGCGCGGCGGCCTGTCGGTCGTGGTGCGGCCGGGCCGGCTGCGCCTGGAATCGGGCGCGGGGGTGGCGTACGAGGGCACCCCGGACACGCTGTCGCTGCCCGCGGCGGAGGCGCTCGCCCGGCAGCTGGCGCCGTTGCGCACGGGCGGCGGGGACGACGACGAGCCGCTGCTGGCGAATCTGGACTTCACGGACCTGCTGAACCTGGGCGACGCGGCCGCTGTCGACGTGGCGCGGACCTGGCGGCCGAGGTCGGCCGGTGAACGGCTGCGCGTGCCGATCGGTGTCGGCGAGGACGGCGGTCCGGTCATGCTGGACCTCAAGGAGGCCGCGCAGGAGGGCATGGGCCCGCACGGCCTGTGCGTGGGCGCGACCGGTTCCGGCAAGTCGGAGCTGCTGCGCACGCTGGTGCTGGGTCTGGCGGTCACGCACACCTCGGAGACGCTGAACTTCGTACTCGCCGACTTCAAGGGCGGTGCGACCTTCACCGGCATGGGGCAGATGCCGCACGTGGCGGCGGTCATCACCAACCTGGCGGACGACCTGACGCTGGTGGACCGCATGGGCGACTCCATCCGCGGTGAGCTCCAGCGCCGGCAGGAGCTACTGCGTTCGGCGGGCAACTACGCGAACATCCACGACTACGAGAAGGCACGCGCCGCCGGTGCGCCGCTGGAACCGCTGGCTTCGCTGGTGCTGGTCATCGACGAGTTCAGCGAACTGCTGACGGCGAAGCCGGACTTCATCGACATGTTCATCCAGATCGGCCGCATCGGCCGCTCCCTGGGTGTCCACCTGCTGCTCGCCTCGCAGCGGCTGGAGGAGGGCAAGCTGCGCGGGCTGGACACGTACCTCTCGTACCGGATCGGTCTGCGGACCTTCTCGGCGGCGGAGTCGCGGACGGCGATCGGTGTGCCGGACGCCTACCACCTGCCGTCGGTGCCCGGTTCGGGCTATCTGAAGTTCGGTACGGACGAGATGACCCGCTTCAAGGCGGCGTACGTCTCGGGCACCTACCGCTCGGGCGGGCCGGACCTGTCGGTGGGGCTGTTCCCGCTGGAGCGGCGGCCCGCGCTGTTCACGGCGGCTCCGGTGCCGGTGGTGTACGCGGCTCCGGACCCGGCGTACCTGGCGGCGCAGGCCGCGGCGCCGGGGGACGACGCGCTCGCGGACACCGTGCTCGACGTGATCGTGGGGCGGCTGGAGGGGCAGGGGGTGCCGGCGCACCAGGTGTGGCTGCCGCCGCTCGACCAGGCGCCGCCGCTGGACCAGTTGCTGCCGGCGCTGGCGCCCTCGGCGGAGCGGGGACTGCACGCGGAGGGGTACACGCGGCCCGGGGGGCTGGTCGTACCGCTCGGCCTCATCGACAAGCCCTTCGAGCAGCGGCGCGAGGTGCTGTACCGGGACTTCTCGGGGGCCGCGGGCCACATGATGGTGGTCGGCGGTCCGCAGTCGGGCAAGTCGACGCTGATGCGGACGCTGATCTCCTCCTTCGCGCTCACGCACACCCCGCGCGAGGTGCAGTTCTACGGGCTGGACTTCGGCGGCGGCAGCCTGTCCTCGGTGGCGGACCTGCCGCACGTGGGCGGGATCGCCTCGCGCCTCGACCCGGAACGGGTGCGGCGTACGGTCGCGGAGGTGGGGGGCATCCTCAACCGGCGCGAGGAGTTCTTCCGCGCCAACGGCATCGACTCCATCGGCACGTACCGGCGGCGGCGCGCGGCGGGCGAGCTGCCCGGCGAGGCGTGGGGCGACGTCTTCCTGGTCGTCGACGGCTGGGGCGGTTTCCGGGGCGAGTACGAGGGCCTGGAGCCGGTCGTCACGGACATCGCGTCCCGGGGGCTGGGATACGGCATCCACGTGGTGGTCACGGCGGCGCGGTACATGGAGGTGCGGGCGGCGCTGAAGGACCAGATGCTGAGCCGGCTGGAGCTGCGGCTCGGCGATGTCATGGACTCCGAGTTCGACCGGCGGGTCGCGGCGAACGTCCCCACGGGGATGCCGGGGCGGGGCCAGGTGCCGGAGAAGCTGCACTTCCTGGGGGCGCTGCCGCGGATCGACGGTTCGCACAGCGCGGAGGACCTGTCCGAGGCCACGGCCTCCTTCGTGGCGGCGGTCAAGGCGGGCTGGGCGGGGCCTTCGGCTCCGGGCGTACGCCTGCTGCCGCGGCTGCTGCACTCCGATCAGCTGCCCAAGGGCGGGGAGTTCCCGGGCCGCGGGATCGCGATCGGCATCGACGAGACCGATCTGGAGCCGGTGTTCGTCGACTTCGAGTCGGACCCCTTCTTCCTCGTCTTCGGCGAGAGCGAGTCGGGCAAGACGAACCTGCTGCGGCTCATCACGCAGCAGATCGCGCAGCGCTACACCCCGGACCAGGCCAAGCTGGTGGTCGGCGACTACCGGCGCGGCCTGCTCGGGGCGCTGCCGGAGGAACACCTGCTGGAGTACGCGCCGATGGCGAGCTCCCTGCAGATGCACATGGAGGCGCTGAGCGGGGTGTTCTCCCGGCGCCAGCCGCCGACGGACGTCACGCCGCAACAGCTGCGGGACCGCAGCTGGTGGAGCGGCCCGGACGTGTTCATCGTCATCGACGACTACGACCTCGTCGCCACCAGCCAGGGCAATCCGCTGGCGCCGCTGGTGGAGTTCCTGCCGTTCGCGCGGGACACGGGTGTCCGCTTCATCATCGCGCGCAACTCGGCGGGGGCCTCGCGCTCGCTGTACGAGCCGTTCATGCAGCGGATCAAGGAGCTGGGCGCGCAGGGCGTGGTCCTGTCCGGCGATCCGTCCGAGGGCGACCTGATCGGCAACGTCCGCCCGCGCCCGATGCCGCCGGGCCGCGGCTACTACGCCTCCCGCAGGCGGGGCACGTCGCTGGTGCAGCTGGGCCGGATGCCGGGCATGTGACCGGGGGCGGCCGGGGCCCGTCGGGCGGATCCGCCGGGCGGATCCGTCAGAAAGCGGGTACCCGGCGCCCCGTTCCGCAGATAATCGGCAGCGAAGACACAGCAGGGCAGCACCGCACGACGAGGGAAGGGCCGCACATGGGCACCCAGCAGGAGAAGGACGAGCTGTACGCGCTCGACATCAGCGGCGTCGAGTGGCAGGGGCCGCCCGGGACCAGTCCCGACGAAGAGCGGGTCGAGATCGCCAAGCTGCCCGAGGGTGCGGTGGCCATGCGGTCGTCGCTGGACCGTGACACCGTGCTGCGCTACACGGCGGCCGAGTGGGACGCCTTCGTCAAGGGCGCCAGGGACGGGGAGTTCGACCTCACCTGAGGTCGGTGACCAGCGCGAAGGGGGGCGCGCCCGGCATGGGCGCGCCCCCTTCGCGTCACCGCGTACGAGACTCAGTAGGCCTCGGTGAACAGGCGCGAGGCCTTCACGTCGGTGGCACGGTAGTCACCCTTGCCGCGCTCGATGAGCTGGGCGACCTGCTCCAGCTGCTTCTGCATGTGGTCGGCGGTCCGCTTGTACTTCGTCTGGAGCGTGAGGTACTCGCGGTGCGCCTCACCGTCCCAGGTGTCGGTGACCACCTTCACGGCCTGTTCCATCTCGTCCAGGTCCTTGAGGATGTTCTTCGACACGACCCGGATGCGGTCCGCCATCTGCTGGACGGTTTCGTACCGGACCCGAGTGTTGCCGTCATTTCCCGACATGGTCTTCTCCTTCGCGCTGGGGATGGCTCGGAACGACGCCTGGCTCAGATGTTGTTGAGGCCGGACTGGTTTCCGGCGCCCGCGCCGTTGCCGGCGTTGATCGTGCGGAACGCCGCGCGGACGTCCTCGTCCTGGGCGTTGCTCAGGTTCTTCGTCTGCGACACCGCGTTGTGCAGCACCCCGAGCAGGCGGCGGATCTCGTCGTGGTCCACGTTGAGGTCCGACTGGGCCTTCGTGAATCCGCCGGCACCCACACCCGTCCAGCCCGCGCTGACGGTGGCCAGGATGTCGGCCAGCTCGCGGGCCTGGCTGGTGACGGCGTTGGCCGTCTCGGAGATCCTGTTGGCCGCCTTGACGACCGGATCGTCCGCAAGTCCGAAATTGTTCGTCATCCGAAGCTCCTCACTTCTCAATTCCCCGGCAGAACCGGTGGATTGCGCGGCGGAGCGGATTTTCCGGGCACGGTTTCGAGCCACGCGCCCAGGAGATCCCCCTCCGCTTCACGCGATCCCCCGATCACAGTCGTGAAGCCTGCTGTCACTCTAGTCAGTTCAGTTGACCGGCCCAACACCGGTCCGCCGCTTCCGTTGATGAACCGTGACCGTTCACTGCAAACGGCGTCTGCGGTTCCGGGTGTCCCGGACGACGACCGCCGTCGCGGCGATGACGGCGATGAGCACGCCCCCGATCCCGAGAGCGTACGTGCCGAGCCGTTCCTCGCGCTCCTGAGCCGTCTCGGACAGCGTCAGCTCCGCCGCCTGCGGCGCGGCGGCCGGGGGCGCGCCGGGATCCGGTACGGGGGCCTTCGGGCGCTCCTGGTCCTGGGTGACGGCGCGCACCGGGTCGACGACGCCCCAACCGACGTAGTCGTCACGGCCGTTGACCGCGCGTTCGGCGGTGTTCTGGATCTGCCAGACGATCTCCTGCGGGGACCAGTCCGGGTGCTCGGCGCGCAGCAGGGCGGCGAGACCGGCGACGTAGGGGGCGGAGAAGCTGGTCCCGTTGTCGATGCACTGGCCGAAGCCCGGGACGGTCGAGACCATGTCGACGCCGGGGGCCGCGACCCCGATGAAGTCGCCGGGCTGGGAGAAGGCGGCCCGCTCGTTGTTGCGGTCGGAGGAGGCCACGGCGAGGACGCCGGGGAAGGCGGCCGGGTAGGTCTTGCGCTTCTCGCCGTTCATGCCGTCGTTGCCCGCCGAGGCGATGACCACGACCTTCGCGTCCAGGGCCCGCCGCACGGACTTGCCCAGGTCGGAGTCGGCGCTGAGCGGCACGGCGGTGTCCTGCGAGATGTTGATGACCTGGGCGCCCTTGGACACCGCGTGGTCGATCGCCTGGCTCAGGGTGCCGGCGTTGCCGTTGCCCTGCCCGTCGTTCTGCCGGATGGGGATGATGGTGGCGTCGGGGGCCAGGCCGACGAAGCCGGTGCCCTCCTGGGGGCGGGCGGCGATCAGCCCCGCGACCTTGGTGCCGTGCCCGACGGTGTCGTTCGTACCGTCGCCGCCCTTCGCGTCGACGAAGTCCTTGCCCGCGCCGATGTCCAGGGCGCCGCTCAGCTGGGGGTTGGCGCGGTCCACACCGGTGTCGATGACGGCGACGCGGACGCTCTTGCCTGCGGGGTCCTTGCCCTTGGTACGGGCCCACAGGGCGTCGAGGAGGAGCCGCTGGAGGGCCCAGGGGCGGTCGGCGATCTGTTTCTTCATGGGGAAGGTGCACTCGCCGGCGCCGTCGAGGGCGAAGCCGTACGAGGTCCCCGGCGCCGGGGACCGCGGCGCGGCGGCGGCCTGCGCGGCGCCGCAGAGCCCCGTGAGCCCGCTGAGCGCGGTGAGGCCGAACGCGGCGCCGAGCAGGGCCGCGCGGGCGGGCCCGGCCGTCGTGCGGGAGTTGTGCGGCATCGGCGGCGGCCTCCTCATGAACCCTGCGGCTGGCGCGCGGAGTTGGTGTCCAGGCGCGGCCCCTTGGAGAGGAACTCCGACCACGCGATGGGCACCATGACCGGGACCACGTCGCGGTAGCCGAGCCGGATCTGCGCCTGGCTGGCCTCGGGCCGGCCGTCCCCGGCGCCCTGCCCCTGCTGCGGGGCGGCCCCGATCTTCGACTGCTCGGCGTCGCTGTCGCCGTTGGCCTGTACGGCGTACCGCAGGCCGGTGTCGGTGACCAGGAACAGTGATCCGCCGGCGGTGGTCTGCCGGCCCTGGACCTGGGTGTAGAGCAGGCCCGAGCCGGGGGTGACGTAGGAGCTGGTGCCGCTGGCGGTGATGTCGATGGGGAAACCGGTGCCGGCCCAGGTGCTCAGCGTCTGGTTGCCCTGCCCGTCGACGGAACGCAGCACGTTGCACACGGTGTCGCGCTGTTCGCCGCCCTGTGCGGCGCCGGGGCCGCCCGCGACGCGGTTGAGCTGGGCGCCGCGCTTGCGCGGCCACTTGACCTCGTCCTTGAAGGGGGTGGCGTCCGGGTTCAGGGACTGGAGGTCGACCTCGCGGGCCTTGCCGTGCATGTTGAGGCTGTCGGTGGCGGGCGAGGAGATCAGCAGCCAGGCGACGAACTCCGAGACCGGGGCCACCCGGCCGGGCAGGACGACGTAGTACTGCGTGCCCGAGCCGGTCTGGGCCGTCAGCACCGTACCGACCTTGTTGTCGGCGGTGACCAGGCCCTGCACGTTGGCGTTCGCCGCGGGCGTGCCGGGCAGTTGCGGGAAGCCGAGGTTGTCGCCGGAGTTGAGGGTGGCCAGCCACTGCTCGGTGACCGGCTGGGGGGTGGCCCCGGTGCCGACGAGGGCCGTGGTGAGGGTTCCCGACTCCGGTGTGCCCTCGGGGAACTTGTACTTCGTACCGGCCGAGTCGACGAGGAAGCGCTCCTTGCCGGCGCCCGTGCTCTGGACGTACAGCACCTGGGTGTCGGTGGCCTTGCGGGCGTCGTCCAGCAGCCCCGCCTCGCGGTCGGCGAGGACGAAGGCGGCGCTCTGCACGCCGCGGCCGTTGCCGCCGGGCTGCTGGCAGACGGCCCAGCGCTTGGCCTTCCCCGCGTCCGCCTTGGCGGGGAGCCGGTCGGGGGCGTAGGGGATGCCGATGATGGGGCCGCGCGGGGGCTTGCCCGCGTCGAGCACCTTGTCCTGGACCTGGACGACCTTGAACTTCTGGGGATCGAGCAGAAGTCGGGCGGAGGCCAGGTTCAGCACCGGGTGCAGCCGGGTCTGGTCCTTGCCGTTCACCTTCGTCGACAGGACCACGTACCGGGTCGTCGAGTCCTTGCCGACGAGGACCTTGGCTCCCGGTTCGGCCCAGCCCTTGGGCGCCTGCGGCTTGAACATGCCCCAGGCCCCGAAGCCCGCGAGCACGAGCGCGCCGATGACCAGTCCGGGCAGGACGGCGCGCAGCGGTTTGGGCGCCCCCTCCTCGGTGCCCGTGGCGGAGGGCTGAAGGAACGCTGCCACCGTGCGCCGCTTCGCAAAGGTGTACGCGTTGAGCTCATCACGTCGTGATGCCATGACCGCCTGCTTCTCCCCGCACGGCCCGGTCGCTGGGGCCGCTCCCCGGGCCTTGGTTGTCGGACCGGGGACCTACTATGCCTCTTGACGGAGGGTAGGCAGGGGCCGGGTAGGCTGGGACGGCCGCTCAGCGTCTTCCGGACCGGGGTAATCAGGGCTTGTTGGGGTGGATGGGGGAGTTTCCGTGGCCGGGCGGCTGTCGCCGTACGGCGCCGGGGCTCGCCGGGTCCGCCCCCGGAAAGGGAAGGTGCGCGAGTGAGGGCCACCGCGACGGAGCCGCAGGCGGCCGCGGCCGCACCCGTACGCGGCGGAGTGACGCCGCATCCGAGGTCGAGCCCGGGCCGCTTCGGCCCGTTCCGATTGCAACAGCTCGTACTCCTCCAGCTCGCGGCCGCCGCGCTGCTGGTGGCGTGGGTGGTGGAACCGCTGCTGCTGGTTCCCGCCGGCGTGCTGGCGCTGATCCTGGTGGTCCTCGCGGTCGTACGCCGCCACCAGCGCTCCCTGCCCGAGTGGATCGGCGGGGCGCTCGCGCTGCGCGCCCGGCGCCGCCGGGCCGCGTCCTTCGCCGTGCCCGCCGGGACCGAGCCGGGGCTCGCGCCGCTGGTCGAGGCCGATCCGGCGCTGCGGACCCTGACCTTCAGCGACCGTGAGCGGCGGCCGGTCGGCATGATCGGCGACGGAACCTTCCTGACCGCGGTGGTCCAGGTGGACATGGACGCCACCGCCCTGCGGCCGGACCGGGCGGCGCGACCGCTGCCCCTGTCCGTCGTACGGGACATCCTCGAAGTGGACGGGATCCGGCTGGAGTCGGCGCAGCTCGTCCAGCACACGCAGCCCGCCCCGGCCCCGCACCTGCCGGCCCAGTCGATGGCGACGCGCAACTACGCCCCGCTCCAGGCCCGGACGGGCACGCCGGCGGTGCGGCTGACGTGGATCGCCCTCAAGCTCGACCCCGAGCTCTGCCCGGAGGCGGTCACCGCCCGCGGCGGCGGGCTGGCGGGGGCGCAGCGCTGCGTGGTGCGGGCGGCGGACCAGCTGGCGAGCCGGCTGGCCGGGGCCGGTTTCCGGGCCACCGTGCTGACCGAGCAGGAGCTGACGGCGGCGCTGGCGACCTCCTCGTGCGCGAACCCCATGGCGATCACCCAGGCGGGGCGGTCGTCGAGCACGGGACGGCGTACGGAGGAGACCCCGCGGACCTGGCGCTGCGACGACCGGCGGCACACCACGTACTGGATAGGCCGCTGGCCGCAGTTGGGCGGCGCCGGGGCGGCGCTGCCGCAGTTCGTGGCGCTGCTGACCTCGCTGCCGACGCTGGCGACCAACTTCAGCCTGACGATGGCTCCGGCCGAACGGCAGGGCGTGACACTGACCGGGCACGTACGGGTGACCGGGCGCAGCGACGAGGAACTCGTGGCGGCCCGGCGCGAGCTGGAGCGGACGGCGCGGGGCGTGAAGACCGGGCTGGTGCGGCTCGACCGGGAACAGGTGCCGGGGCTGCTGGCCTCGCTGCCGTTGGGAGGGGCGCGATGAGCAGGGGGACGCGAGGTGCTGCGCGGGGTTCCGCACGGGCTTCGCTGCGGGGCGGGTTCGGGCTGATCGGCCCGCGCCGGGAGCGGCACGTGGTCCCGGCGGCGGAACTGGACCTGCTGGCGCTGCCCGTGGGCGACGACGGGGTCGTCATCGGCGTGGACGCCGAGGGGCAGTCCGCGGTGCTGGGCGTGAACCGGCCCACCCCGTACGAGGTCACCCTGATCGGCGGCCTGTGGACGGCGCAGGTGCTGGCGCTGCGGACGGCGGCCACGGGGGCCCGCGTGGCGGTGGAGACCGGGCGCGGGCAGGTGTGGTCCGGGCTGGCCCAGGCGGCCGGCGGCGGGCAGCAGTGCGTGACCCTGCACGAGGTGGGCCGGGTTCCGCCGCAGGGCGCCTCGGCGGGAAGCCCCGTGCTGGTGATCCGGGACTGCGGAATGCGGCCGCCGCGCGGGCGCGTGGTGGCGGGGCCGTGGCAGTCGGTGCTGACCCTGCTGCCGTACCTGAGCCCGGCGGCGCCCCGGCTGCTGCAGAACTCCTCGCTCGTCGGGGTGCAGCGGGTGTCTCCGGACGAGGCGGAGCGGATCGGCGTACTGATGCGGCTGCCCCGGGCGGCGGTGGAGTCGCTGCCGACGCTGGGCGACGGGGTCACGCTGTGGTGCACGCCACGGGACCGGACGTACGTGATGACGCAGGCGACGGAAGCGGAGACGGGCCTGCTGGGCGGGGCCCGGCGCATCGACTGAGTCCGACCGCCGCGCGAGCGTGCGCGGTGACGGTTGCTCAGGGGCCGGGTGGCCTGTAGGCAGGGTGTGGGGGCGCGACCTCGCGGGCTTTGACGCCGGGGCGCCATTAGGCTGAGCGTGGGCGCGGCGTCGAGGTGGGCGCCTGACCAGTGTTCGACAGACCAGGAGGACCAGTGAGCGGCGATCGGAACGAGAGGCGCGGCGGGACGTGGGACGTCCCGACGGACGATCAGTCCGACGCGGAGCCCGATGTGACGGGCGAGTTCACCATCGACTACACCCCGCCGGCCTGGTACACCCAGGGCGCGCCGTCGGCCCCGGCCGTGCCGGGGCTTCCCGAGGGCAGCGGTTTCGAGCCCCACCGTCCGTCGGACGTGACCTCGCCGCCGACGATGCGGATCGCCC
Organism: Streptomyces sp. NPDC003042; assembly: GCF_053591315.1. NCBI lineage: Bacteria > Bacillati > Actinomycetota > Actinomycetes > Kitasatosporales > Streptomycetaceae > Streptomyces > Streptomyces sp. NPDC003042. The sequence goes on along the minus strand of NZ_JBSFTP010000005.1, from coordinate 153,896 downwards.
CGTCGGCGCCGCGCACCCCGGCCGAGGCCGCGCCCGCGTCCGCGTCCGAGACCCCGGACGCCCCGGCGCCGCTCTCGGCGCAGACGCCGGCGGCGTTCCCGGCGCCCGCGCGGATCGAGGCGCCCGCCGGGTTCACGACTCCGGCGCGGACGCCCACGCCCTTCCCGGCGCAGGCCGAGGCGCCCGCACCGTTCCCGGCTCCGTTCCAGGCCGAGGCGGCCGCGCCGTCCCCGGCCCAGGCAGAGGCACCCGCCCCGTTCACGGCTCCGGCACCGGCGCCCCTCCCGGCGCAGGCGCAGGCCGAGGGAGCGGCACCGGCCGCGGCCGAGGCCCACACCGAAGCGCCCGCCGCGTTCACGGCTCCCGCGCCCACGCCCGTCCCGGCCCCCGCCGAGACGCCCGCGCCGTTGACGGCACCGGCTGCGGCTGCGGCTGCGGCTGCGGCCGAGGCAGCGGCTCCCGCGCCCGAGCCGTTCCCGGCCCCGGCCCCGGCCCCGGCCCCGGCCGAGACGCCCGCGCCGTACACCGCTCCGGCGCCCGCGGAGGCGGCGCCTCCGGCCCCCGCCGTCGAGGCCGTCCCGGCCCCCGCCGAGACGCCCGGGCCGTACGCAGATCCCGCCGCCGGGGCGGGCCGGACCACGACTCCGCCCGAGGGGACGCCCGTGCCGGTGCCCGGCGCCGTGTGGCCGCCCGCGCCGGCCGACCAGGGTCCGGCCGCAGCCGGGCCGTACTCCCCGCCGCTCATCCCTGCGGATGCCCCGCGGCCCGCCGGGGAGACCCCGTTCGGGGGACCCGGTGAACTGCCGCCGCTGCCGCCCACGTTCCCGTCCTCCGAGGCGCCGCAGGGCTACGGCTTCCCGCCGGCCGGACAGCAGGCCCAGCCTCCGCAGCCCCAGCAGGGGTACGGCTTCCCGCCCGCCGGCCAGCAGCCGCAACCGCCCCAGGAGGGCTACGGGTTCCCGCCCGCCGGCCAGCCGCAGCCGCAGGGCTACGGCTTCCCGCCCTCGGGTCAGCAGCAGGCACCGCCGCCCCAGTGGCCCACCGGAGCCCACCAGCAGCAGCCGCCGCAGCCGCAGCCGCAGGGCCCGTACCAGCAGCCCGGCCAGGGCAACGGCGGGGCCCCGCTCGGTTACACCGCCGCCGTCGAGCTGTCTTCCGACCGTCTGCTGCGCGCCAAGCAGAAGCCCAAGCCGACCCGCTCCTCCGGCTTCCGCTTCGGCGGCAAGGCCGCCGAGGCCGATCGCCAGCGCAAGCTGGAGCTCATCCGCACCCCGGTGATGTCCTGCTACCGCATCGCCGTCATCAGCCTCAAGGGCGGCGTCGGCAAGACCACGACGACCACCGCCCTCGGCGCCACCCTCGCCACGGAGCGTCAGGACAAGATCCTGGCGATCGACGCGAACCCCGACGCCGGAACCCTCGGTCGACGTGTCCGCCGCGAGACCGGTGCGACGATCCGGGACCTGGTCCAGGCGATTCCGTACCTGCACTCGTACATGGACATCCGCCGGTTCACCTCGCAGGCGCCCTCCGGCCTGGAGATCATCGCCAACGACGTGGACCCGGCCGTCTCGACGACCTTCAACGACGAGGACTACCGCCGCGTCATCGAGACGCTCGGCCGCCAGTACCCGATCATCCTCACCGACTCGGGCACCGGTCTCCTCTACTCCGCCATGCGCGGCGTCCTGGACCTGGCCGATCAGCTGATCATCATCTCGACCCCGTCCGTGGACGGCGCCAGCAGCGCGAGCACCACGCTCGACTGGCTCTCCGCCCACGGGTACGCCGATCTCGTCTCCCGCTCCCTCACCGTCATCTCCGGGGTCCGCGAGACCAGCAAGATGATCAAGGTCGAGGACATCGTGCAGCACTTCGAGACCCGCTGCCGCGGAGTCGTCGTGGTGCCGTTCGACGAGCACCTCGCGGCCGGCGCCGAGGTGGACCTCGACCTGATGCGGCCCAAGACCCGGGAGGCGTACTTCACCCTCTCCGCGCTGGTCGCCGAGGACTTCTCACGCGCACAGCAGCAGGCCGCGCAGGCCCACTGGGGCGGCCCTCAGCAGGCACAGCAGCCCCAGCAGCACCCGCACCAGCCCCAGCACCCCCAGGGGCCGTACCAGCAGCCGCCCCAGCCCCAGCCCCAGCAGCCCTACGGCCAGCCCTATCCGCAGCCCGGCCAGCCCTGGCAGCAGCCGCAGCCGCAGCAACCGCCGCAGCAGCCCGGCCACCCCCCGCGCGACCCCCGCCTCGGCTGAGACGGCCGAGACGCGCGAAGGGCCCGTACCGTCCCCAGGACGGTACGGGCCCTCAGTCGTCCCCGGCCGCGCTCAGCGCCCGGCGTCGTAGACGTCGGTCAGCACCCGCGCCCGCTTCACGTCGTCCGCGATGGCCTCCAGCAGCCCGTCCAGCGACTCGAACTTCGCCATCCCCCGCACGTACGCGAGGAAGTCGACGGCCACGTGCTTCCCGTACAGGTCCAGGCCGACCCGGTCGATCGCGTACGCCTCCACGGTCCGCTCGGTGGCGTCGAACTGCACGTTCGTGCCGACCGAGATCGCCGCCGGCATCCGCTCGCCGTCGGCCGTCAGCCAGCCCGCGTACACCCCGTCCGCCGGGATCGCTGTGTGCGGCGCCGTCTCGACGTTCGCCGTCGGATAGCCGAGCTCGCGTCCGCGCTGCGCTCCGCGCACCACGATGCCCTCGACCCGGTGCGGGCGGCCGAGGATCTCGGCGGCGCCCTCCATGTCGCCCTCGGCGACGAGCTTGCGCGCGAGCGTGGAGGAGAACGGCACGCCGCCGCCCGCCTCGCCGCGCTCCACCAGGTCCACGACCTCGACCTCGTAGTCGTACGTCGCGCCCAGCTCGCTCAGGAAGTCGACGTTTCCGGCGGCCCTGTGGCCGAAGCGGAAGTTCGGTCCCTCGATGACGGCGCGCGCGTGCAGCTTGTCGACCAGCACCTTCACGATGAAGTCGGCCGGGGACAGCTGCGAGAACTCCGGTGTGAAGGGCAGGATCAGCAGCGCGTCGACCCCGAGACCCGCCATCAGTTCGGCACGCCGGTCGTAGGGGGCCAGGATCGGCGGGTGGCTGCCGGGCCGCACGACCTCGCTCGGGTGCGGGCTGAAGGTGACGACGACCGAGGGGATGCCGAGCTCACGGGCCTTGGCCACGGCTCGTCCGATGATCAGCTGATGTCCCCGGTGCACACCGTCGTAGGAGCCGATGGTGACGACGCTGCGTCCCCAGTCCTGGGGGATGTCCTCCAAGCCACGCCAGCGCTGCACTGTGACCGCTCCTCGCCCGAACCCGTGTAGACCCTCTACTGATTGCCTCTTGCAGGTCTAAGACTGCCATGCCCGTGGCCAGGGCCCCGCATCGGCATCCGGCCCCGGCCGCCGCCCCGCGTCAGGTGATGTCCGGGGCGGCGGCCGGAGCGTCTCCACGGTACGCCGGGCGGCCGGCCCGAGCGGCCCCGCCGCCTCCGCCGACGGCCTCGTGGCTGGTGATCACCGTCCCCCGGTCGTCGGCAACGAAGGCGGCCCCGCGCGGCCGTCCGGCCGGATCACGGATCCCGACGAGACCCGTGGTGCCCGGCGGGGTCGAGGCCCGTGGGCGAAGCCGCCCGCACCACCCGTGACCTCGTCCTTCATCGCCGCACCACTCCCCCGCCGCGCGGCCTGTTCTCATGACGGCAGCCAAGTGAAGATCAGCGGGAAGAGCACGCGACGCGAAAGCGCCCCCCTACGCTCCCTCGGTTCACTCCGAGCGCCTGCCCGGACGGGTGAATACGGGGCTCCGGGTGGATAAAGACCTACCCGAGGGGGGTCGTGGAGCGGTGAGCGGCAGTCCCTGTGCGCTCACCGCTCCACGTCAAAGAAACCAAAGCACCACGGTCAGACGAAGACCGCGAGCGACTTCGCCTTGCCGCCCTTGCTCTCGACGAGTCCGAGCAGCTGTCCCTGCGGCCCGTAGACGGCGACCGTCCGGCCCTCCTGGTACTCGTCCGGCATGTCGATCCGCACCCCGTTGGCGAGCAGCGAGGCCCGCCGGGAGTCCAGGTCCCAGCGCGGGAACGCGGCGGCGGCCGCCTCACCGATCGGCATGACGGTCAGCTCCTCCTGGAGCTGGTCCAGGGTGCGTGCCCGGTCGATCTTGTACGGTCCGACCCGCGTGCGCCGCAGCGCGGTCAGGTGCCCGCCGACGCCCAGGTCGGCGCCCAGGTCACGGGCGAGGGCGCGGATGTACGTACCGCTGGAGCAGACGACGGAGACGACGAGGTCGACGACCTTGGTGCCGTCCTCGGCCTGCGCCTCGCGCATGTCGTACACCTGGAACGACGAGACGGTCACCGGCCGGGCCGGGATCTCGAAGTCCTCGCCGTCCCGCGCGCGCTTGTAGGAGCGCACGCCCTTGATCTTGATGGCGCTGACCTTGGACGGCACCTGCATGATCTCGCCGGTCAGCTTGGCGATACCGGCGTCGACGGCCTCGCGGGTGACGCCGGCGGCGTCCACCGACGAGGTGATCTCGCCTTCGGCGTCGTCCGTGACGGTGTACTGCCCGAGACGGATCGTCCCGAGGTACTCCTTCTCCGTCAGCGCGAGGTGGCCGAGGAGCTTGGTGGCCTTCTCGACACCGAGGACGAGGACACCCGTCGCCATCGGGTCGAGCGTGCCGGCGTGGCCGACGCGGCGGGTCTTGGCGATCCCGCGCATCTTGGCGACCACGTCGTGCGAAGTGAAGCCGGACGGCTTGTCGACGATGACCAGGCCGTCCGGCGTCTTCCCTGCGTTGGTGCTCATTCCGCGGCTGCGTCCTCGTCGGAGTCGTCGGCGTCCTCATCGGGCTTCTTGTACGGGTCGGCCTCGCCGGCGTACTTCGCGCCGGAGGAGACCTCGCGTACCTGGGCGTCGGAGGCTCGCGCCTTGTTGAGGAGTTCCTCGATCGTCTTGGCGTTCTCCGGGAGGGCGTCCGCGATGAAGGTCAGGGTGGGGGTGAACTTCGTCCCCGCCGCCCGGCCGACCGCGGAGCGCAGTACGCCCTTGGCGCTCTCCAGGCCCGCTGCCGCGCTGGCCCGGTCCTCGTCGTCCCCGTAGACCGTGTAGAAGACCGTGGCCTCCCGCAGATCACCGGTGACCCGGGTGTCCGTGATGGTCACGTGCGTACCGAGGCGGGGGTCCTTGACACCACGCTGCAGCTTCTCGGCCACCACCTCCCGGATGAGGTCCGCCAGCTTCTTCGCCCGCGCATTGTCGGCCACTGGTCCGTCTCCTTCGTCTTTCTTGCAAACAAGCTATAAGTCAGTCTTCATCACCGTGGATGCGCCGTCGCACCGACAGCAGTTCCACTTCCGGACGTGCCGCGACCAGCCGCTCGCAGCGGTCCAGTACGTCCGAGAGGAACCCCGCGTCCCCAGCCACCAGCGCGACCCCTATGCGGGTCCGGCGGTGCAGATCCTGGTCGCCCACTTCAGCCGCGCTCACGGAAAACTTGCGTTGGAGCTCGGCCACGATGGGCCGGACGACAGAGCGTTTCTCCTTCAGCGAGTGGACGTCGCCGAGGAGCAGATCGAAGGACAGAGTCCCCACGTACATGCAGTTCCGGATATCCCGCCGGTGCGGGTTCGGTGGCCTGCCGGCCGTCGCGCGGCAGGGTCACCAGAACCGTACACGCAACGGCCGGGGCCGATCGACGGATATTTCCGCCGACCGGCCCCGGTGTTACGAAACGGTGCGTTCCGCCACGCGATTACGCGCGGGGCTTCTCGCGCATCTCGTACGTCGCGATGACGTCGTCGATCTTGATGTCGTTGTAGCTGCCGAGGTTGATACCGCCCTCGAAGCCTTCGCGAATCTCGGTGACGTCGTCCTTGAAGCGGCGCAGACCGGAGATGGTGAGGTTCTCCGCGATGACCTTGCCATCTCGGATGAGCCGCGCCTTGGTGTTGCGCTTGACCTCGCCGGACCGGATGAGGACACCGGCGATGTTGCCCAGCTTGGACGAACGGAAGACCTCGCGGACCTCCGCCGTACCGAGCTCGACCTCTTCGTACTCCGGCTTGAGGAGACCCTTCAGGGCCGCCTCGATCTCCTCGATGGCCTGGTAGATCACCGAGTAGTAGCGAACGTCGACACCCTCGCGGTCCGCCATCTGCGCGGCACGGCCGGCCGCGCGGACGTTGTAACCGATGACGATGGCGTCGGAGCCCATCGCCAGGGAGATGTCGGACTCGGTGACCGCACCCACACCGCGGTGCAGGACCCGGATGTCGACCTCTTCACCGACGTCGAGCTGGAGCAGCGAGGACTCGAGAGCCTCGACCGCACCGGACGCGTCGCCCTTGATGATGAGGTTGAGTTCCTGGACCAGACCGGCCTTGAGCACGGAGTCGAGGTCCTCGAGGGACACACGACGGACGCGCTTGGCGAAGTTGGCGTTGCGCTCACGCGCAGCACGCTTCTCGGCGATCTGACGGGCCGTACGGTCCTCGTCGACGACGAGGAAGTTGTCGCCGGCGCCGGGGACGTTGGTGAGACCCAGGACCAGGACGGGGGTCGACGGACCCGCTTCCTCGACGTTGTTGCCCTTGTCGTCGAGCATGGCGCGCACTCGGCCGTAGGCGTCGCCCACGACCATCGTGTCGCCGACGCGGAGGGTACCGCGCTGGACGAGGACGGTGGCAACGGCACCGCGGCCGCGGTCGAGGTGGGACTCGATCGCAATACCCTGAGCGTCCTGCTCCGGGTTGGCGCGCAGGTCGAGCGAGGCGTCGGCGGTGAGGACGACGGCCTCGAGCAGGGAGTCGATGTTCAGACCCTGCTTGGCGGAGATGTCGACGAACATCGTGTCGCCGCCGTACTCCTCGGCGACCAGACCGAACTCGGTGAGCTGACCGCGCACCTTGACCGGGTCCGCACCCTCGACGTCGATCTTGTTGACCGCGACGACGATCGGGACGCCGGCGGCCTTGGCGTGGTTCAGCGCCTCGATCGTCTGCGGCATGACGCCGTCGTTGGCCGCGACCACGAGGATCGCGATGTCGGTCGACTTGGCACCACGGGCACGCATGGCGGTGAACGCCTCGTGACCCGGGGTGTCGATGAAGGTGATCTTGCGGACTTCACCGTTGACCTCGGTACCGGCCTGGTACGCACCGATGTGCTGCGTGATGCCACCGGCCTCGCCCGCGACGACATTCGTCTTGCGGATGGCGTCGAGCAGTCGGGTCTTACCGTGGTCGACGTGACCCATGACGGTCACGACCGGCGGACGCGGCATGAGGTATTCCTCGCCGCCCTCGTCCTCGCCGAACTCGATGTCGAAGCCCTCGAGGAGCTCGCGGTCCTCTTCCTCCGGGCTGACGATCTGAACCGTGTAGTTCATCTCGCCGGCCAGCATCTCGAGCGTCTCGTCGGAGACGGACTGCGTGGCAGTGACCATCTCGCCGAGGTTCATCATCACGGCGACGAGCGACGCCGGGTTGGCGTTGATCTTCTCCGCGAAGTCGGTGAGGGACGCACCGCGCGACAGGCGAACGGTCTCGCCCTGGCCGCGAGGCAGCATCACGCCGCCGACGGACGGGGCCTGCATGGCCTCGTACTCCTGGCGCCTCTGACGCTTGGACTTGCGACCACGACGCGCCGGACCGCCGGGACGGCCGAAGGCACCCTGCGTGCCACCACGGGCACCGGGACCACCGGGACGCCCGCCGAAGCCGGGACGACCGCCGCCACCGGCACCGGCCGGACCGCCGCCGAAGCCGCCGCCACCGGGACGCGGGCCGCCGAAGCCGCCGCCGCCACCGGGACGCGAGCCCGGACCTGCCGGACGACCGGCGAAGCCGCCGCCCGCGGGACGACCGGCGCCACCGGGACGCGCGCCGCCCGCACCGGGACCACGGCCACCAGGGCCGCCACCGGGACGAGGACCGGGACCACCGGCAGCGGGACGCTGCGGCATCATGCCCGGGTTCGGACGGTTACCACCGGGGGCACCGCCCGGACGCGGGGCGCCGCCCTGCGGACGCGGCATGCCGCCCGGGGTCGGACGACCCGCACCGGCACCCTGAGGCCGCCCAGAGGCACCGGGGTGTGCGCCGCCGGGGCCGCCCTGCGGGCGGGGAGCACCCTGGCCGCCACCGGCGCCGGGGGCACCGGGACGGGGAGCACCGGCCGGACGGGGCGCCTGCGGGCGCGCCATACCGGTGGAGCCACCAGAGGTGAAGGGGTTGTTGCCCGGACGGGGACCGGCCGGACGGGCGCCCTGGGGACGCGGGGCCTGAGCACCACCGGCGGGGCGCTGGGCCTGGCCGCCGGGGGCGGTGCCGGCCGGGCGCGGGGCGCCGGGACGGGCGCCGGCCTGGCCACCCTGACCACCCTGGGCCGGACGCTGCTGCGCCGGACGGGGGCCGGGAGCGGCGGCGGGACGCTCGGTGCGCGCCGGGGCGGCCGGAGCCGCCGCGGGAGGCGCGGAGAACTCGGTCACCACGGGCGCCGCCGGAGCGGGCTTCGGGGCGGCCGGAGCCTTCGGGCCGGGACGCGGGCCGGATGCGGCCGGAGTCACCGGGGCGCTGACGGCCGGAGCCTCGGCAGCGGCAGGCTTGGGAGCCGCCGGTACGCCGGGCTTCGGTGCAGCGGGACGTGCCGCAGCGGCCGGGGAGGGCGCTGCGGGCTTGGCGGGCGCGGCCTTGCGGGGCGCGCCGGGCTTCGCAGCGGTCTTGCCGGCGTTGCCGCCGGGACCCTGCAGTGCGTCAGTCAACTTGCGTACGACCGGCGCCTCGATTGTCGAGGACGCCGAACGGACGAATTCACCGAGTTCTTGGAGCTTGGCCATGACGACCTTGCTCTCCACTCCGAACTCCTTGGCGAGTTCGTATACCCGGACCTTAGCCACTTCGCTCCTTTTAGGTCCGGGTTACGCCGGACCGTCGCTACTTCATGGGCGTACTCATCGCGTACTCATCGAGTGCTCATCGCAATCTCGACCTACTTCCAACTCGCGAGGTACCTGACCGCACGGAGGCATTCCGCGCGCCTTACTTCTTACGGTGTCGCCCCGGCCTCAGCGGCCACGGTTCTGCGCAGTTCCGTCGTGTCGAGCACTCCGGCGGACCGTAGGGCCCGGGGGAACGCTCTGCGACGGACCGCCTGGTCGAGGCAGACCACGGCGGGATGCACGTAGGCACCCCGGCCGGGCAGCGTACCGCGTGGATCGGGGACGCATTCGTCCCCGATCGCCACGATGCGCAGCAGATCGCTCTTGGCCGCTCGCTCCCGGCACCCCACACAGGTGCGTTCGGGGCATGCGCGGGCTTGCGTCCGGCCAGACACGCCTAAGTCTACCTCCCCGTACCGACCTGTCTCCCGACAAGTCGGCAGAGGAAGATCGAACGGACGTTGTCGTTGTCCTGTTTCGCACGGAACCCCGCTGTACGCGGAGTCCCTGTCTACCGGCCTGCAACCTGCGGCCGGTAGTCGTTTATTCCCGGCCCCGGTCCCGGCCCCGGTCAGCGCCGCGGTCGCCACCCCGGTCGGCGCCACGGCCGGCTCCCCGGTCGCCGTCCCGGTCCGAGGACTCCTCGGTGTCGGGCCGGATGTCGATGCGCCAGCCGGTGAGCCGCGCGGCGAGGCGGGCGTTCTGGCCCTCCTTGCCGATGGCCAGCGACAGCTGGTAGTCGGGCACGGTCACGCGGGCCGAGCGGGTGTCCCAGTCGACGACCTCGACCTCGCTCACCCGGGCGGGTGACAGGGCGTTCGCGACCATCTCCGCCGGGTCGTCCGACCAGTCGACGATGTCGATCTTCTCGCCGTGCAGCTCGGCCATCACGTTGCGCACGCGGCTGCCCATCGGGCCGATGCAGGCACCCTTCGGGTTGAGACCCGAGCGGGTGGACCGTACGGCGATCTTGGTGCGGTGACCGGCCTCACGGGCGATCGCGCAGATCTCGACGCTGCCGTCGGCGATCTCCGGGACCTCCAGCGCGAAGAGCTTCTTCACCAGGTTGGGGTGGGTGCGCGACAGGGTCACGGACGGACCGCGGACACCCTTCGCCACCCGCACGACGTACGCCTTCAGGCGCAGACCGTGCGTGTACTCCTCACCCGGGACCTGCTCCTGCACCGGCAGCATGGCCTCCATCTTGCCGATGTCGACCAGGACGTTCTTGGGGTCCTTGCCCTGCTGGACGACGCCGGTGATGACATCGCCCTCGCGGCCGGCGAACTCGCCGAAGGTCAGGTCGTCCTCGGCGTCGCGCAGACGCTGGAGGATCACCTGCTTCGCGGTCGTCGCGGCGATCCGTCCGAAGTCCGACGGGGTGTCGTCGAACTCCTTGGGCTCCTGGCCCTCTTCGAGGTCCCTCGGGTCCTCCGTCGCCCACACGACCACGTGACCGTTGGTGCGGTCCAGCTCGACGCGCGCGCGGCGGAAGCTCCCCTCGGTGCGGTGGTACGCGATGAGGAGGGCCTGCTCGATCGCCTCGACGAGCAGGTCGAAGGAGATCTCCTTCTCCCGGACCAGACCCCGCAGGGCACTCATGTCGATGTCCACGGCTACGCCTCCTCTTCCTTCTTGTCCTTGCGGTTGAACTCGATCTCGACACGCGCCTTGGCGATGTCGGTGAAAGCGATGCGGCGGGCGGTCGCCTTGCGGCCCTTCACACCCGGAACTTCGAGGTCCAGGCCCTCGTCGTCGACGCCGAGAACGCGCGCGACGAGCTCCTCACCGTCGGAGAGCTGGAACTTCACGAGACGGCCGGTGGCCCGTACGTAGTGACGGTGCTCGGTGAGCGGGCGGTCCGCGCCCGGAGAGCCGACTTCGAGGACGTACTCGTCCTCACCCATCACGTCGGAATCGTCGAGCTTGTCGGAGATCTCACGGCTCAGCTCGGCACAGGCGTCGAGTTCCACACCCTCATCGGAATCCACGGTGATCCGCAGCATCCGGCGCTTGCCCGCCTTGGACAGCTCGATCTCCTCGAGGTCCAGGCCCCTGGCGGCGACGAGCGGCTCCAGCAGTCCGCGCAGCCTGTCGCTCTGGGTGGTGCTCATCCGGGTGACTCCTCGGCCGCGTGTGCTGTTGTGGTTTTCCGTCGCGTGTCAGGTCAAAGGGTATCCGGTCGCGGAGGGTGTTGCCGTCCGCGCTGCGGCCGGGGGCCCCGGGTACCGTGATCACACCCTGTCCCGACTTCACCCCCGAGGACGTCGCCGTGCCCTGGACCCTGCCTACGAGGCCCTCGCGAAGGCGCCTGCTCGCCGGAGCCGCCGGTGCGGCCGGGGCCGCCCTGCTCACCGGGTGTACCGGAGGAGGCGACGCGGCCGACGCCGATACCGGGATTCCGCTCGAACGGCGGATGCGGGAGAACGCCGTTCGTGACAGCGAACTGCTGCTGGAACGTTACGACGCGACCACCGCCGCCCATCCGGACCTCGCCGGGCGCCTCGCACCGCTGCGCACCGCCGTAGCGGCGCACACCGCGGCCCTGGCCTCCTCCGATCCGGCGGCCCGCGTGCCGGGCTCCGCCCCTTCCCCTACGTCGCCCAGTGCGTCGGCGGCGAGCCGCGAACCGGTTCCGCCCAAGCCCGCCGACGCCCTGACCGCGCTCGCCGACGCCGAACGGAGCCTGTCCGAGGCCCGGACCGTCTCGCTGGCCGGCGCGCCCGGGGAGCTGGCCCGGATGCTGGCCTCGGTCGCGGCGTGCGGGGCCGTCCACGTGTACCTGCTGACCTCCACCCCGACCCCGGGAGCCGCCTCGTGAAGCCCGAACCCTCTCCCGCCGGCCGCCCCCTCCAGGCCGCCCAGGCCGCGCTCGCCGCCGAGCACGCGGCGGCGTACGGCTACGGCGTCATCGGCGCCCGCACCGCTCCCGCCCGCGCGGGCGAGGCCCGGGAGGCCTACGGCAACCACCTCGCGCGGCGCGACGCGCTCACCCGTACGGTGCGGGAGCTGGGCGGCGCCCCCCAGGCCGCGCAGGCGGCGTACAGCCTGCCCTTCGAGCTGCGCACCCCGGGCGACGCCGAGCGGCTGGCCGCCGAGATCGAGGACCGGGTGGCGGGCGCGTACTCCGATCTGGTCCGGGCGGCGGACGGCCAGTTGCGCCGTGAGGCGGCCGACGCGCTGAGCGCCGCGGCCGTGCGCGCGGCACGCTGGCGTGGGGTCGGCGTAGCCTTCCCTGGGCTCACGGAACGCGCTGAACGAGCCCAGCTCAGCTGAAAGGGACCACGCACGCATGTCTTTCGAACCGCCGCAGCGGCTTGTACGGGCGCTCGGCGAGATGCCGGAGACGGCGCAGAACACCGAGTGGCTGGCGCGGCTGCCGCAGCTCGCCAAGGAGGCGCTGGCCCGGCGGGACGTCACGGCCCAGCGGGTCCAGGCCCCGGGCGGGCGCAGCAGCCTGGTGATCCTCGTGCAGTACGCCGACGGCACCCCGGCCGCCCTCAAGCTGGCGCCGCCCGCGGCCCGGCCGGACCGGGAGCTGGCCGCGCTCGCCCACTGGGGCGGTTTCGGGGCCGTACGGGTCCTCGACTCGCGCCACCACGAGGAGGACGGGGGGCTGCTGCTGGAACGGCTCCACCCGGAGGTGTCGCTGCGCTCGCTGCCCGAGGCGAAGGCGCTGCTGGAGGCCTGCGGCACGCTACGGCGGCTGTGGGTGGAACCGTCGGCGGAACACGGCTGGGAGACGGTGGCGGAGCGCACGGAGCGGCAGTCGGCGGCGCTGCGGGCGGCCCCGGCGGAGGTCCGGGACCTGGCGGACACGGCGCTGGCGGTGCGCGACGAGCTGCTCGCCGCCGCGCCGGAGGAACTGCTGCTGCACGGCGCCTTCCGGCAGGGCAAGGTGCTGGCGGGCGAGCGGGCGCCGTGGCTGACGGTGGGGCCGGATCCGCTGGTCGGCGAACGGGCCTACGACCTGGCGCGGCTGGTCCGCGACCGGCTGGAGGACCAGGTCGCCTCCTCGGCGGGGGCGGCGGGGGCGAGGCGGCGGGTGAACAAGCTCGCCGACGCCCTGGAGGTGGACCGCGACCGGCTGAAGGGCTGGACGCTGTTCCGGGCCGTGGAGTCCGGGAACCGCGCGCTGGCGGCCGGGCGGCGCCGGGATGCCGAGCTGCTGCTGGAGTTCGCGGCCTGGCTGTAGGGCATACCGTAGGAAAAAGAGGTATGTCCGGCAGGGGGCCGTCATGGTCGAAGAACTGCTGACAGCGGGAATCGCCGCCGCCACGGGCATCGCGGTCTACGTCGGGGCCGCCGCCCGGGTGGTGAAACAGTACGAGCGGGGCCTGGTCTTCCGCTTCGGCCGGCTGCGCAAGGACATCCGGGCGCCCGGCTTCACGATGATCGTGCCGGGCGTGGACCGGCTGCGGAAGGTGAACCTGCAGATCGTGACGCTGCCGGTGCCGGCCCAGGAGGGCATCACGCGGGACAACGTCACCGTGCGGGTGGACGCGGTCGTGTACTTCAAGGTCGTCGACCCGGCGAACGCGATCGTGGCGGTGGAGGACTACCGCTTCGCCGTCTCGCAGATGGCGCAGACCTCGCTCAGGTCGATCATCGGAAAGTCCGACCTGGACGATCTGCTGTCCAACCGGGAGAAGCTCAACCAGGGCTTGGAGCTGATGATCGACAGCCCGGCGGTCGGGTGGGGCGTGCAGATCGACCGGGTCGAGATCAAGGACGTCTCGCTCCCGGAGACGATGAAGCGCTCGATGGCCCGGCAGGCGGAGGCGGACCGCGAACGGCGGGCGCGCGTGATCAACGCCGATGCGGAACTGCAGGCCTCGCACAAGCTGGCCGAGGCGGCCGGGGTCATGTCGGATCAGCCGGCGGCCCTTCAGCTGCGCCTGCTCCAGACCGTGGTGGCGGTGGCCGCCGAGAAGAACTCCACCCTGGTCCTGCCCTTCCCGGTGGAACTCCTGCGCTTCCTGGAACGCGCGTCCCCGTCGCCTCCGGCGTCGACCCCGGGCGAAGCCCCGGCCCCCCAGGCCGTCACCGGCCCGCCGGCGGAGCCGACCCCGGCGGGGCCGACCCCGGCGGGGCCAACCCCGGCGGGGCCGGACGACACGGGGCTGTCCCTGGACGGCGCCCCTCCGCCACCGGCGGAGCAGGACGGACGGTGGGAGTAGCCGCTGCGCACCCCGCCCCGGGCTCCGCCCGGCCCCGCGCCTCAATCGCCGGCGAGGCTGAGGGTGGCGGCCAGGGTCCGCGGCGCCCGGCAGCTTGCCGCCCAGCGCCACCCACAGCGGGTACGGTCCGCCCAGCGCCGGCCACACCCAGCCCGCCGGCGCTTGAGGCGCACGACCCCAGCCCCGCCGACACGCGAGGCGCACCACCCCTGCCCCGCCGACACGCGAGGCGCAAAACCCAGCCCCGCCGACACTTGAGGCGCAAAACCCAGCCCCGCCGACACTTGAGGCGCACCACCCCAGCCCCGCCGGCGCTTGAGGCGCACCACCCAGCCCCGCCGGCGCTTGAGGCGCGGGGGCCGAGGCGGAGGCCCGGTAGGCGGGACCGCAGGCTACGCGGGAGCGGTCAGGCGGGAGAGGGCCTCCGGGAGGGGGAGTTCCTCGCGGGTGCCCGTGCGGCGGTCCTGGAGTTCGACCACCGCGTCAGCGGACCGGCGGCCCGCCACCAGGATCCACGGGACGCCGATCAGCTCCGCGTCCGTGAGCTTCACGCCCGGGGAGAGGCCCGGACGGTCGTCCAGCAGCACGCGCAGGCCCGCCGAGGCCAGGGCCGCGGCCGCCTGCTCCGCCAGCGCCAGCGGTACGGCCTTGCCCGCCGCCACCACGTGGACATCGGCCGGGGCCACGGCCGCCGGCCAGCACAGGCCCCGTTCGTCGGCCGTCTGCTCGGCCAGCGCGGCCACCGCCCGGGAGACGCCGATGCCGTAGGAGCCCATCGTGACCCGGACCGGCTTGCCCTCCCGGCCCAGCACGTCCAGGGCGAAGGCGTCGGCGTACTTCCGTCCCAGCTGGAAGATGTGGCCGATCTCGATGGCCCGGCCGAGCCGCAGCCCGGTGCCGCAGGAGGGGCAGGGGTCGCCGGGTTCGACGACCACCACGTCCAGGTACCGGTCCACCTCGAAGTCCCGCCCGCACACCACGTTCCGGGCATGGGTGTCCGCCCGGTTGGCTCCGGTGATCCAGGACGTGCCCGGCGCGACCCGGGGGTCGGCGAGGTAGCGCACCTTGTCCAGGCCCTGCGGGCCCACGTAGCCGCGTACGAGATCGGGGCGGTCGGCGAAGTCCTCGGCCGTGACCAGCTCCACGACCGCCGGGGCCAGCTGCTCGCCCAGCTTGCCGAGGTCCACCTCGCGGTCGCCGGGTACGCCGACGGCCACGATCTCCCCGTCCACCTTCACCAGCAGGTTCTTGAGCGTCGCCGAGGCCGGGACGCCGAGGAGCGCCGCCAGGGACTCGATGGTCGGGGTGTCGGGGGTGTCGAGGTCCTCGACGGGGCCGTGGTCGGCGGCGACGGGCGTCAGCGCGAAGGTCACCGCCTCGGTGTTCGCCGCGTAGTCGCAGGACGGGCAGTCGGCGAAGGTGTCCTCCCCCGCCTCGGCGGGGGCGAGGAACTCCTCGGACGCCGAGCCGCCCATGGCCCCGGACACCGCCGAGACGATCCGGTGGTCCAGGCCGAGCCGCCGGAAGATGCGTACGTACGCCTCGCGGTGGAGCCGGTAGGACTCCTCCAGGCCCTCGTCGGAGACGTCGAAGGAGTACGAGTCCTTCATCAGGAACTCGCGCCCGCGCAGCACGCCCGAGCGCGGCCGGGCCTCGTCGCGGTACTTGGTCTGGATCTGGTAGAGCATGACCGGCAGGTCCTTGTAGGACGTGCACTGGTCCTTGACCACGAGGGTGAAGATCTCCTCGTGGGTCGGGCCGAGCAGGTAGTCGGCGCCCTTGCGGTCCTTCAGCCGGAACAGCTGGTCGCCGTACTGCGACCAGCGTCCGCTGACCTCGTACGGTTCCCTCGGCAGCAGCGCCGGGAGCAGCACCTCCTGCGCCCCGATGGCGTCCATCTCCTCGCGGACGACGCGCGTGACGTTGTCCAGGACCCGCTTGCCGAGCGGCAGCCAGGTCCACACCCCGGCGGAGCTGCGCCGGACGTAGCCGGCCCGGACGAGGAGGCGGTGGCTCAGCGTCTCCGCGTCGGCCGGGTCCTCGCGGAGGGTCTTGGCCATGAGGCGGGACATGCGCTGCACGGGTTGCGTTGACATGACGGGAGGCTACCGGGGGCGGTACGGGCCTCGGAAACCCATTCCTGATGGCTGGGGCTCACGGCCTGCGCAGCGGCAGCGGTGCGCCCATGACCGCGTACGGGAGGCTCGCGCTCGGGAAGTGGACGCGGCGGGCGAGGTCCGTGTAGCCGAGGGCCGCGTACAGCCCGCGGGCCGGGCTGTCGGTGTCGATGGCGGAGAGGATGGAGCGCGGCTCGGCGGCCTCGTCGGTGATCCGGGTGATCAGGGCGCGGCCGACGCCGCATCCCTGGAAGCCGGGGTGGACGTGCAGTTCGGTGATCACGAAGGAGTCGTCGAGCCAGTACTCGGCGCCGCCGGCCCGCAGGTACGGTTCTACGATCGTGGACCACCAGTGGCTGCGGTCGTTGGGCATCCCGTAGACGAAGCCGGCCAGCGCCCCGTCGTCGGTGAACGCGCCGAGCGCCCGGGCGCCGCGGCAGGCCATGTGGCGCTGGACGATGTAGCGCCGGATGCCGACCTCCTCCTCGCTGAGCCCGAAGGCCAGGGCCTGCACGCGCAGGGCTTCGTCCACGCGGTCGGCGAGGTCGAGGGGGCCGATGCGGAGTCCGGCGGGCCGGTCGGGGGCGTCGCCCCCGGGGGTTGGCAGCATGGGGCGACCTTACGTCGGGGCGGGGCGGCGGCGGTACGCCCCCGGAACTGGAGGGACCGCGGCCCGGACGCCCGCGCCGGACTCAGAACAGGACGCTCATGAACGCGCCGACCTCGCGGAAGCCGACCCGCCGGTAGGACGCCCGCGCGGCGGCGTTGAAGTCGTTGACGTAGAGGCTGACCACGGGCGCCACGTCGCGCAGCGCGTACTCGACGACGGCGGCCATGCCGGTCTCCGAGTACCCCTGGCCGCGGAACTCCGGGTCCACCCACACGCCCTGGATCTGGCAGGCGCGGGGGGTCGCGGCGCCGATCTCGGCCTTGAAGAGGACCTTGCCGTTCTCGATGCGGGCGAAGGAGCGGCCGGAGGCGACGAGTTCGGCGACGCGGGCCTGGTAGAGCAGTCCGCCGTCCCCGGCGAGCGGCGAGATGCCGACCTCCTCGGTGAACATGGCCACGCAGGCGGGCATGATCACGTCCATCTCGTCCTTGCGGACCCGGCGGACCAGCGGGTCGGGCGCGATCTCGGTCGACGGCTGCTCCATGACCATCAGCGGCTGGCGGGGGCGGACGTCGCGGGCGGGGCCCCAGCTGGGTTCCAGGAGCTGCCACAGCAGCCGGGTGGCCTCGGCGGGGCCGACGATGGAGGAGCAGCGGCGGCCGGTACGGCGGGCCCGGTCGGCGAAGGCGCGTACGGCGTCGGGTTCCGCGCAGACGGGGACCAGGTTCGCGCCCGCGTAGCACAGGGAGCGGAGCTCGCCGTCGGCGTACCAGCCCCACATCTCGCCGCCCAGGCGCCACGGGTCGAGTCCGGCGACCTGGACGCGGGAGGTGACGAAGGCGTTCGCGACCGGGTCGCGTCCGAGTACGCCGAGCGCGGCATCGAGATCACTGGGCTCAAGGACCCGGGTGGTGGTCTGCGTCAACACTGGGGCCTCACCGTGCAAGTCTGCTGATCTCCGCACTGTACCCGCCGGGGCCCGGGGACGCCGTGTCCCACGGGTCACGAAAAGGCCCCGGCCCCGCCCCCGAGCTGCGGGAACGGAGCCGGGGCCGGCGAATGTCAGACGCCGATGGCGACGGTCGGCTCGCCGGAGGCGACGCCGTCCTTCTCCATCTGCTCGGCGATCTTCATCGCCTCTTCGATCAGGGTCTCCACGATCTTCGACTCGGGGACGGTCTTGATGACCTCGCCCTTGACGAAGATCTGGCCCTTGCCGTTGCCGGAGGCGACGCCGAGGTCGGCCTCGCGGGCCTCACCGGGGCCGTTGACGACGCAGCCCATGACCGCCACGCGCAGCGGGACCTCCATGCCCTCCAGGCCCGCCGTGACCTCCTCGGCCAGCTTGTAGACGTCCACCTGGGCGCGGCCGCAGGAGGGGCAGGAGACGATCTCCAGGCGGCGCGGCTTGAGGTTCAGCGATTCCAGGATCTGGATGCCGACCTTGACCTCCTCGACCGGCGGGGCGGAGAGGGAGACGCGGATGGTGTCGCCGATGCCCTCGGAGAGCAGCGCGCCGAAGGCGACGGCGGACTTGATGGTGCCCTGGAAGGCGGGGCCGGCCTCGGTGACGCCGAGGTGCAGCGGGTAGTCGCAGGCGGCGGCGAGCTGGCGGTAGGCGTTGACCATGACGACCGGGTCGTTGTGCTTGACCGAGATCTTGATGTCGCCGAAGCCGTGCTCCTCGAAGAGGGAGGCCTCCCACAGCGCGGACTCGACCAGCGCCTCGGGGGTGGCCTTGCCGTACTTCTTCAGCAGCCGGGCGTCGAGCGAGCCCGCGTTGACGCCGATCCGGATCGGGGTGCCGGTGTCCTTGGCGGCGCGCGCGATCTCCTTGACCTTGTCGTCGAACTGCTTGATGTTGCCCGGGTTCACGCGGACGGCGGCGCAGCCGGCCTCGATCGCGGCGAAGACGTACTTCGGCTGGAAGTGGATGTCGGCGATGACCGGGATCTGCGACTTCTTCGCGATGACGGCGAGCGCGTCGGCGTCGTCCTGCGTCGGGCAGGCGACACGGACGATGTTGCAGCCGGCGGCGGTGAGCTCGGCGATCTGCTGGAGCGTGGCGCCGATGTCGGAGGTCCGGGTGGTGGTCATCGACTGCACCGACACGGCGGCGTCGCCGCCCACGGCCACGGAGCCGACCTGGATCTTGCGGCTGACCCTGCGGTCGGCAAGCTTCGTCGGCACGGCCGGCATTCCGAGAGAGATGGCAGTCATCTGCTGTGCAACCCCAAGGTGTGGATCAAGGCCCGAGATCGGCGGGCTCCAGCCTTCGAGATTACGCCAATCAACGCGCGCGGCTCGCATCCGAGGGGGTGCGCCACCCGAACGCACGGAGCCGGACACGATGCGTGCCCGGCTCCTTGGCTCCTGGTGTACGGGGTGCGGGGCCCCGTACGACTAGGTGATCTTGATCGGGTTCACCACGTCCGCCACGAGCACGAGCAGCGTGAAGCAGACGAAGAGGCCGGCCACCACGTACGCGGCGGGCATCAGCCTCGCCACGTCGAAGGGGCCGGGGTCGGCGCGGCGCAGGACGCGCGCCACGTTGCGCCGCAGGGACTCCCACAGGGCGCCCGCGATGTGTCCGCCGTCCAGCGGCAGCAGCGGGAGCATGTTGAACAGGAAGAGCGAGAGGTTGAACATGCCCAGCACGTTCAGCAGGATCGACATCCGCTGCTCGCCGGGGATGTCGAGGGTGGCGATCTCGCCGCTGATCCGGGCCGCGCCGACGATGCCCATCGGGGAGTCGGCTTCGCGCTCGCCGCCGCTGAAGGCCGCGTTCCACAGGGCGGGGATCTTGGAGGGGAGGTTGACCAGGCCCTGCACGCTGCTTTCGACGACGTCGCCGACGTGGTCGACGGACTCGCCGAAGGTCAGCGCCGCGATCTCGCTCTTCGGGCTGAAGCCGAGCCAGCCGGCCGTGACGTACTCGCCCTTGACGTAGCCGCCGTGCCCGTCGCTCTTGGCGACCCTGTTCTCGATGAGGTTCACCGGCAGGGTCAGCTCGCGCCCGTCGCGCACGACGGTGACGGTGGCGGGGCCGACGGTCTCGCGGATCTGCTTCTGGAGCGCGGCCCAGTCGGTGACCTCGCGGCCGTCGAAGGCCACGATCCGGTCGGCCGCCCGCAGGCCGGCCTGCCTGGCCGGGGCCACCGGGTCGGTGTCCTCGCAGACCTCGCGCTTCTCGCTCTGCTGGATGACGCAGGGCGAGACGCTGCCGATCTCGGTGGTCGTCCGGTTGACCCCGAAGGTCATCCAGACGCCGAAGAAGATCGCCAGGGCGAGCACCAGGTTCATGAAGGGGCCCGCGAACATCACGATCACGCGCTTCCAGGGCTTGCGCGTGTAGAAGAGCCGCGACTCGTCGCCGGGCTGGAGCTCCTCGTACGCCGCCGAGCGCGCGTCCTCGATCATCGACCGGAAGGGCGAGGTGGAGCGGGTGGTGACCCTGCCGTCCTCGCCGGGCGGGAACATCCCGATCATGCGGATGTAGCCGCCCATGGGGATGGCCTTGATCCCGTACTCGGTGTCGCCCTTCTTCTTCGACCAGATGGTCCGGCCGAAGCCGACCATGTACTGCGGCACGCGGATGCCGAAGAGCTTGGCCGTGGAGAGGTGGCCCAGCTCGTGCCAGGCGATGGAGAAGAGCAGGCCGACCACGAAGACGACCACACCGATCATGGTCAGCAGTATTGTCATGCGCTCGCCTCCACGGCGGCGCGAGCCGCCATCTCCCGTGCCCGGGCCCTGGCCCAGGTCTCCGCTTCGAGGACGTCCGCGACGGTCAGGGAAGTTCCCGGTTCCGGCGTTCCGTGCTCATCGACCACGGCAGAGACGGTATCCATGATTGCTGTGAACGGCAGCCGACCGGCCAGGAACGCCTCTACGCACTCCTCGTTCGCCGCATTGAACACGGCCGGGGCCGTGCCGCCGAGACCGCCGACGTGCCGGGCCAGACCCACCGCCGGGAAGGCCTCGGTGTCGAGCGGGAAGAACTCCCAGGTCGACGCCTTGGTCCAGTCGAAGGCGGGGGCCGCGTCCGGGATCCGCTCCGGCCAGCCGAGGCCGATCGCGATGGGACCGCGCATGTCCGGCGGGGTGGCCTGGGCGAGCGTGGAGCCGTCCGTGAACTCGACCATCGAGTGGACGTACGACTGCGGGTGGACGACGACCTCGATGCGGTCGAAGGGGATGTCGTAGAGCAGGTGCGCCTCGATGACCTCCAGCCCCTTGTTGACCAGGGTCGCGGAGTTGACGGTGATGACCGGGCCCATGGCCCAGGTGGGGTGCGCGAGGGCGTCCTCGACGCTCACGCCGGCCAGCTCCTCGCGGGTGCGGCCGCGGAAGGGCCCGCCGGAGGCGGTGACGACGAGCTTGCGGACGTCGGCCCGGGTGCCGGCGGCGAGCGCCTGGAAGAGGGCCGCGTGCTCGGAGTCCACCGGGATGATCTGGCCGGGCTTCGCGAGCGCCTTGACCAGCGGGCCGCCGACGATCAGCGACTCCTTGTTGGCGAGGGCCAGGGTCCGGCCCGCCCGCAGCGCGGCGAGGGTGGGCGCGAGGCCGATGGAGCCGGTGATGCCGTTGAGGACGGTGTGGCAGTCGGACGCGGCGAGTTCCGTCGCCGCGTCGGGCCCGGCCAGGATCTCGGGCTGCGGCTCGGACCCGTACTGGGCGCCCAGCGCCTCCTTCAGGGCCGGTACGACGTCCTCGCGGGCGACGGCCACCGTCTCGACCCGCAGCAGCCGGGCCTGCTCGGCCAGCAGCCCGACCCGTCCGCCCGCGGCGGACAGCCCGGTGACCCGGAACCGGTCGGGGTGGCGCAGGGCGAGGTCGATGGCCTGGGTGCCGATGGACCCGGTCGACCCCAGGATGACGATGTCGCGGCGGCCGGCCGTGGCGTCGAAGAGGAGGTGCGGGTCGGCGAGGGGGGCTGGACTGTCGCTCATGCCCCCCATTGTTGCCGCAACTCACGGGCGCTTTGACACGGAGTCCCCGTCGGTGACACGCGCGAGGAGCTCGGGCAGCGTTCCGGCGAAGTCGGGGAGCGCGCGGGCGGCGCGCCACCAGGCCCCAGGGTCTTCGCCGAGGGCCTCGGCGAACAGCCGGTCCGCCTCGGCCCGCGCGGCGAGCACCGCGGCGGGGTGGTCGTGGCGGTCGGGGTGGCCGAGGTCGCCGAGCCACTGGTCCTCGTCCAGGGCCCAGCAGGCGGGGACCTTGTGCCGGATCACGTCGGCGCCGGTGATCAGCCCGCGGTCCAGGCAGTCGCGGACCCAGCGGATGTCCTCCTCGACGGTCTCCATGGGGACGGCGAGGCTCACCAGGGCCAGCTCCCGCTCCCAGCCCCCCGGCGGCTCGGCCGACGCCGCGTCCGGTGCGAGGTGGCGTACGGCGCGGGCGAGCGCCGGGTCGTACCGTACGGCGCCGGGCGCGGCCGGTGTCCCCGCGGCCAGCGCCCGCGCCAGCTCGGGCAGGGTGTCGCGGAAGGCGGGGGCCCGGCGCGGCAGCTCGGCCCACAGCAGCGGGTCCTCCCCCAGCAGGGGCCGCAGCGCCCGGTGGACGGCGGACTGCATCTCGGCCTGCTCGGGCAGGCTCCAGCGCAGGCCGCGCCCGACGGGGAGGTGGGCCAGGAGCAGGGTCCGGGACGCGGGGGCCACGTGGGCGACGAGTTCGTCGCAGGTCAGCAGGCCCATCCGGACGGCGCGGACGGCGGGCCGGTACCAGTGGCGCCCGTACGGGTCCCCCGTGCGCGCGTCGAGCAGGGCGAGGCAGGCCTCCCGGGGCAGCCCGCCCACCAGCAGCAGCGCCTCGACGGCGCCGGGCGGGAGCGGCGAGCGGGCGTGCTCGGCCAGCAGCAGTTCCCGGTCCAGGACGTGCGGCATGCCCAGCAGGGTCAGCGGGGTCCGGGGGCGGCGGCCGTAGCGGCGCAGCAGGGCGATCAGCGCGTCCGGCGGCAGGGGGCCAGGGCCGGCCTCCTGGAGCAGCTCCGGCGAGGGACCGGGCCGGGCGGCGTACCGGACGGGACCGGGCAGGCCCGGCAGCGGTCGGCCGACGACCCGGGGGTTGCGGGCGATGAAGTGCCGGTCCGCCTCGCTGCCGTGGCGCAGCAGCAGGGTGACGGCGGAGGCGGGCAGCCACTGGTCGCGGCACAGGTACTTGCGGGTCGGCTCGTCGAGCCGGGCGATCAGGCCGACGACGACCTGGTGCGGTGCGTGGCGCAGCAGGTGCGCCACGCACCAGGCCAGCCGTCGGCTGGCCCGGTCTTCCTCGGCCGTCGGCATCGTTCTCGCCCGCCTTGCGCTCGTACCCGTACCCGCACTCGTGGCCGGACCCGTACATCTGTCCGACTACTGTCGATGATGGCAGGTCAGCGCAGGGGACGGTGCACGTTTTCGTGGCGGGAGGGGCCGGGGGTGGCGTCCGCGATCCACGGGCCGTCGCCCGACGGGTCGAGGACACCCTCCTCCAGCCAGGTGTAGGTGCCGGACAGGACGCCTTCGACGACCTTGCGGTCGAGGTCGTCGGTGTTGGACCAGAGCCGGCCGAAGAGTTCCTCGACGCGGATCCGGGACTGCCGGCAGAAGGCGTCGGCGAGCTGGTACGCCTCGCGGCCGTGGTCGCCGGTGGCCCGCAGGTGCTCGGCGCGGACGCAGGCGGCGCTCATCGCGAAGAGTTCGGCGCCGATGTCGACGATCCGGCCGAGGAAGCCCTGCTTGGTCTCCATGCGGCCCTGCCAGCGGGACATCGCGTAGAAGGTGGAGCGTGCGAGTTTGCGGGCGCCCCGCTCGACGTAGCGCAGGTGGGTGGCGAGGTCCGGGTGGCCGCTCGGGTGGAACTCCCGGTAGGTGCCGGGCACTTGGCCGGCACCGGCGGCCAGCTGGGGCAGCCAGCGGGCGTAGAACCCTGCCGCGCGGGCGCCCGCCTTCGCCTTGTCGCCCAGCGCCTTCTGCGGGTCGATGAGGTCGCCCGCGACGGACAGGTGGGCGTCTACGGCCTCGCGGGCGATCAGCAGGTGCATGATCTCGGTCGAGCCCTCGAAGATCCGGTTGATGCGCAGGTCGCGGAGCATCTGCTCGGCGGGTACGGCCCGCTCGCCGCGCGCGGCCAGCGACTCGGCGGTCTCGAAGCCGCGTCCGCCGCGGATCTGGACCAGCTCGTCGGCCATCAGGCAGGCCATCTCGGAGCCGTAGAGCTTGGCGAGGGCGGCCTCGATGCGGATGTCGTTGCGGTCCTCGTCGGCCATCTGGGAGGCGAGGTCGACCACCGCTTCCAGGGCGAAGGTGGTGGCGGCGATGAAGGAGATCTTGGCGCCGACGGCCTCGTGCCGGGCGACCGGCCGGCCCCACTGCTCGCGTACGCCGGACCATTCGCGCGCGATCTTCAGGCACCATTTGCCGGCGCCGACGCACATGGCGGGCAGGGACAGGCGTCCGGTGTTGAGCGTGGTCAGCGCGATCTTGAGACCGGCCCCCTCGGCGCCGATCCGCTGGTCGGCGGGGACCCGTACGCGGTGGAAGCGGGTCACGCCGTTCTCCAGGCCGCGCAGGCCCATGAAGGCGTTGCGGTGCTCGACCGTGATCCCCGGCGAGTCGGCCTCCACGACGAAGGCGGTGATCCCGCCGCGGTGGTTCTCGCTCTTCGGCACCCGGGCCATGACGACGAGCAGGTCCGCGACGACCCCGTTGGTGGTCCACAGCTTGACCCCGTCGAGGACGTACGCGTCGTCCCCGTCCGGGACCGCCGTGGTGGCCAGGCGCGCCGGGTCGGAGCCCACGTCGGGCTCGGTGAGCAGGAAGGCGCTGATGGCGGTGGTGGCGCAGCGGGGCAGGTAGGCGTCCTTCTGCTCCTGCGTGCCGAACATCTTCAGCGGCTGCGGTACGCCGATCGACTGATGGGCGGAGAGCAGGGCTCCGATGGCGGGGCTGACCGAGCCCACGAGCGCCAGCGCCTTGTTGTAGTACACCTGGGTGAGGCCCAGGCCCCCGTACTCGGTCCCGATCTTCATGCCGAGGGCGCCGAGCTCCTTGAGTCCGCGCACCGTCTCGTCGGGGATCTTCGCCTCGCGCTCGATGCGGGCGCTGTCGATCTCGCTCTCGCAGAACTCCCGCAGCCGGGCCAGGAAGGCCTCGCCGCGCCGGACGTCCTCGCCGGCGGGGAGCGGATGGGGGTGGATCAGATCGAGCCGGAAACGCCCGAGGAAGAGTTCCTTGGCGAAACTCGGCTTGCGCCAGTCCTGCTCCCGGGCCGCCTCCGCGACCTGCCGGGCCTCGCGCTCGGTCACTTTGGGCTGTACGGGCTGTACTGGCTGTACGGGCTGTGTTGCGGACATGCGGGGACCCACCTCGCCGCCGAAGAGGAGTGACTACCGGTCGGTGCTACCAGGGAGTCGTACCCGTTTCGGGCGCAGGGGAAAAGACCCGGGCGGGGGACCGGGCGCGGGCCCGGGCAAAGGGGGACGGCCGGAGCCCCCGCACAGTGGGTCCACCGCCTGCTGGGCTGCCGCGAGTTTTGAAACAACCCTTCCGATCGCGCACGAAACGATGCGCCTCACACAAGGTCCGGAATCCTTGATCTGCGAGAAGGATCCGCCCAGGCGGCCCTAGGGGCCGCGTCTTACGGATCACCTCGCTGACCACCAGGCCGCGCCCTTGCTTGAGCTTCGGCCACTCGGGCGATCAGGACAGCCGACGACTCCGGCGCGAGGGCGTGGCCATACACGAGCTCGCCGGTCATCCCGGGGAAGAAGCGGCCGGCGGGCCAGTTCCTCCGGTACGGGGCGGGTCGAGGACCACGAGCCGGACGCCGTCCACGACAGGGATGTCCGCCGGATTGCCTTCGTTCCAGATCCACTCGCCGTCGGCGCCGACCAGGTTGAAGGAGCCGATGGTCGGCACCATCCCGGCCTGGTCGCGGCAGCACGCTACGGCCTCGGCCGACGGCGCCTCGCCCTCCACGAGGCCCCGGCCGATCAGGGCGTCGGCGAGGAGCGTGTGCAGCCTGATTCGCGCCGAGCTCGCCACCAAGTAACGCACGCAGGGCGACCGGGCCCGGCGCGGTCGAGGCCGGCGCGCCGTGCGGGGAACGGCGAGGCGCTGTGAGCGCCCCGCCGTTCCCCGCACCGTGCCGCTACTTGGGAGGCTCCGTGTGGCCCACCCAGAGGCGGTCGGACTTCTCGTCCGCCTCAGAGCGCAGCGTCACCTGGAGCCAGTCGTCCCGGCGGTCCGGGAGGGTGACGTAGTAGACGTCCCGGCCCGTCGTCTGCGGGCTCAGGCGTCGGATGAACTTCCAGGACAGTTCATTTCCCTTGTACGTCACCGAGGTCACCTGGTCGCCCGGGTCGGCGGCGAAGACGACGTACGACTCGGAGAAGCCCATGCCGGGGCCGTACATGGCCGCCAGTTTCGAGCCCGCGACGGGCACCGCCGTCTTCGGATCTCCGCAGGCGGTTTCGTGCGTGCCTCCTGAGACGGCGGTCTGCGCGAAGCAGACCTTGCCCTTGGTCGTCTCCCAGAAGAAGGAGACGCTCCGCCCGACCTGCCGCGCGACCGTGAGGCCCGCCGCGGTGGGCGTCGAGTCCGAACCCTCGGCCTGATCGACGAGAGTCGAATTCAGCCGGGCCAGGTCGACTTCTTCCGCGGACTTGACGGGGACCCCGCCGGGAGTACTCGGCTTCCCCTGCGGAGTCGCCTGATGTTGCGCGCCACAGCCCAGGAGCAGCAGGGCCGTGGCAGGGATCAGCAGCAGCCGTGCCGCCCTTCCCGCGTGCGTGGTCATCCACATCCCCCTGTCTTGTCGCACATGACCATGTCCATCTTGACCATGTTCGGAGGGTCGGACGAGAACACGTTTGGCTGCCACAGGTAGATGTCGAACGTTCCCCAGGACTTGGTACTGGTCCGGCCGTCCTTGTGTGTGTACTGGGTGGAGTACTGAGTCAGCTTGCCGGACGGTACGTAGCCGACCTTCTGGCCCGCTTTCACCTGGAAGGACGACGCCTCCGCGGCGGTGGCGGTGCTGGTCCTGGTCTTCGAGTCGGTCCACTGGTACTCGCCGCTGAATCCGACCGAGGCTTCGACCGTTCCCTGGGCGAGAAGGGGAATGCCGGCCTTGCCACCGGCCTTCACCGACACGGCCCAGCCCCATTTGTCGGCGAACTGCTCCATCACCGCGTACGCGGCGGCGTACGTGTACGTGAAGGTGAGCGTCTGGTCCATCGCCATGGTGCGGACGTTGGCGCCCGTGCTGTAGTCGGTCCAGGACTGGCTTGCCGTCATCCAGGTGTACGACGAGACGACGTCATTGCCTCCGTTGGGGACGATGACCCCCTTGGGGAGTTTGGCCACCATCGGCAGCAGCTGCTGGCATCCGTCGCAGTAGTGGCGGGTGCTGGAGCCCCCGCCGCCACCGTTGTTCCCGCCGCCGCTCGGCGTCACCTTGCCCGTCTTGTCGTCGTAGCCGACCTCCTTCTTTTCCTCCTTGGAGCAGTACTTGAGGTCGTAAAGGCAGGAGTTGGGGGGCGAACCGATCTCCGTGCCCGCCGCGTCCGCCAGCGTGACCGGGTTGTTGTTGCTGTACGTGTAGGCGTTGAACTGCCTCGGGTCGTCCATGACGAACAACGGGTCCACCGAGATGAACCGCCCGAGGGCCGCGTCGTACTCACGGGCACCGAGGTGCACGAGGCCCGTGGCACTGTCGTTCGTACCACCGACGAAGCCCCTGTCGCCGGACCAGGCGGACGGCTGTACGCCGCGCGCCCCACCGAAGATCTTCGTCTTGCGGCGGGTGACGGTCTGGGCCGCGTCGGCGCTGATCTGCGTGGTGCCCGTTCCGTGGTGGTCGGCCAGGAGGAAGACCAGCTTGCCGCCGGTCCGCATCGCGACGCTCTTGTCGCCGGCCGCGTAGTAGCGGGTACCGGTGACGACCCCCGCCTTGCTCAGGTGGAGTTCATTGCCACCCGGGAGGTAGAGGGTGGAGCCGCCCGCGTCCCGGCGGACCAGCCGCTGCCCCTCCGTGTCGTACAGGTAGCTGCCGATCTCCTTCGTGCCCTCGGTGACGGCGGCCAGGTGGCCCTCGTCGCTCCAGGTCAGGGTCTGTGCGGCCGCGGCCCCGAACTTGCGGGTCTCGGTGTTGCCGGCCGCGTCGTACGTGAAGACCTCCTCGTGCGCGTCGGTGCCGGTCTGCGTGACCTTCGGGAGCTTGTGCGTGCCGGCGGCCGGCGCCTGGTAAGCGCGCAGGGTGTCGGCGGCGGGGCCGGAGGCCGTCTTGTGCTGGGTCTCCGTCGTACGGTTGCCGAGCATGTCGTACGCGTACGACGTCCAGTACGCGTCCTGCCCGCCGACGACCGCGGCCGAAGGCGAGGCCGCGCACTGCTCACCGGTGTTGGTCCAGGCCTCTTTGATCCGGCCCAGGGTGTCCATGGCGAAGCACTGGGTGTCGGTGGTGCGGCCCGCGTCCTGGCCGTAGGCGGTGGCGATGGAGGTGATCTGGCCCGACGCGTCGTAGCCGTAGCGGGTGTCCTCGATCCGCTGCGGGGCGACCTCCCGGTCGGTGTACGCGCGCTTCACCGCGCCCGTGTGTTCGTCGTACTCGTTCGTCGTCCACAGGTGCTGGGCGAAGCTGCCGTACTCCTGGCGGACGTTACGGCCGTAGTGGTCGTAGGTGATCCCGGAGATCAGCTGGTCCGTTCCCGCGCCGACGGTGTTCAGCAGGCCGACGACGGGGCTGTAGGTGTTGGCGACCTTCTCGCTGGGGAGCCCGCCCATCGCCGGGTGCTGGGTCCACATCACGTGGCCGGTGTTGAGGTTGTACGACGTCGTCCACTTGTATATGCCGGCCAGCGCTCCTTCGCTGTCCGGGATGGTGAGCTGTGTGACGACGGGCTTGTAGGAACTGTTGTACGAGGTGACCGCCGACTCGTACGCCTTGCCGTTGACCCACCGGGTCGACTTCGACAGCCGGCCCTTGGCCACGGTGTCGTACTCCCACGACGTCAGGGTCGTGGTGCCCTTCTTGACCGCGGTCTTGCGGCCGAGCTCGTCGTAGTCGGTGTGAAGGGTGATCTGACGGGCTCCGGTCACGTCGGTGACCCGGTCCCCCTTGTCGAAGACGGTCTTCGTGATTCCCTTGTCCGGGTCGTCGGCCTGGACCTGCCGGCCCCGGACGTCGTACGTGTACGTCCACTTGGCGCCGGAGGGGTCGGTGATCTGGTCCAGCCGGCCCCGCTTGTCGAACCGGTAGAGCGTCGACTGGGACGCCATGAGGGCGGGATCCGTGTACTGCTTGCGCTCGACGGTGCGGCCGAGGGCGTCGACCACGACGGTGGTGGGGGTGCCGCCCTGCGGGGGTACCACCGTGGTGCGGTCCCCGGTGTAGCTGGTGGTGGTGCGCTTGGTCTCGTCGCCGAACCGCTTCGAGACCACCGCCGTGGTGCGGCCCGCGCCGTCGAACTCGGTGTCGGTCGAGGCGGGGTAGTTCAGCTCCTGCCCGGTGACGAGGACGGGCTCCGCCGCGCCGGTGGCGAAGAAGGTTCCCGAGGACCGCCAAGCCTGGCCGCGGGTGTCGTAGAACGTCTCGGTGACCAGACGTCCGGTGCCGTCCGGGGACTGCTGCTGCGTCTGCCGGGTCCGCAGCAGACCGTCGGAGAAGGTGTGGTTGACGAGGTACTTGGAGTCGTGGCCCAGCGTCTTGGTCGTGATGACCACCGGTCCGTCGTTGCGGACCAGGTACTCGAACACGTGGTTGGGCGAGTCCGGGTAGGTCACCGCCGAACGGGTCGGCAGCCACACCTTGGTGGTGCGGCCCAGCGGGTCGTACCCGGTCGTCGTCACCTTGCCGTTGGCGTCGGTCAGCTTCGTGGGAAGGCCGCGCAGCGGGTCCATGGTGGTGGTCGCCGCATGGCCGCGCGGGTTGGTGACGAGCACGCTGACCGGAACCTCGCCCGTGGCGGGGGTGTACCCGGTGGTGGTCACCTTTCCGTACGCGTCGGAGGCCGACAGGCCGCGGCCGTAGATGTCGAAGTCGGCGGCCGCGGTGGCCGAGACGACGTCGTAGCCGGTGCCCGCGCCGTTGATGCGGTCGGTCTTGGTGACATTGCCCTTGACCGGTGCCGCGCCGAAGGCGCCGTCGTCGTAGTACGTGCGGACGTCGTCGATGACGTCAGCGGGACGCGCGACCGCGGAGCCGCAGGCGACGGCCACCGTCTCGACCCGGCTCACCTTGTCGAGGATCCCGGCGGTGGTGTTGCGGGCGTAGCTCGTGGTGGTGCACTTCTCGTCACCGGTCCTGGCCGTGTCACCGGTCGAGGACTCGTCGGTGACCATGCCGTACGCGTCGAACTCGCGGCTCACTTCGGTGGTCCGGGTGCCGCCGGAGACCGTGGTGCGGGTGGACTCCTTCTCCGTCCCGGTCTTGTACGACACCAGATCCGGCACACCGGTGCGGTTGCGGGTGGCGACCGGCGCAGAGCGCCACGGGGTGTACGAGGTCGCGGAGACCGGCTTGGCCGTGTCGTCGCCGTTGTACGTCGCCTTCTCGCGGAGCATGCCCGCGAACTCGGGGCGGTCCACGGCGGAGGCGCCGGCCGAGTCCTTGACGGCCCTTCCGTCGAAGCCGCGGAAGTAGCGGCTCTCGGAGAGGGTCCTGGGGTCGGAGGCGGCGCCGGTGCGGGTCTGGACGCGCTCGTAGCCGCGCGACACCGAGTACGTGAGGTCCTCGGTCTTGGTGAACTCGTCGGTGCTCTTCGCCCAGCCGGCGCCGTCCAGATACGAGTAGGAGGTGACCCTGTCCGGGGATTCGACGAGGTTGTCGCCCTCGGTCACCGTCGTCGCGACGTACGAGTTGAACCAGTCGAGCTTCGCGTCGTAGCCCTCGTAGGCCCACTTCACCGGGTAACAGCGGGTCGTGTTCGTCCCGTCGGCGGTCGGCAGGGTGGAGACGGTGCAGTCCGGCCGGGAATAGGTGACACCGATGGTGCCCCCGGACTCGGTGGTGATCTGGTACAGGCGCAGCCGGATGAAGGGGGCCAGGCCGTCGCCGGTCTTGTCGACGCGGTTGGGCCGCTGCTCTCCCGCGAAGGTCACGGGGGGAAGCGTGACCGAGCCGCCGGCCTTGCCCGTGCGGGTGACGGACTTCAGCCACATGGGGGTGGAGATGCCGTCGCCGGAGGCCGGGAAGTCCTGGTTCAGGGACCAGGAGTCGACGTCCTTGTACGCGCCCGCGGTGAGGACCTTCGTGGTGATGCCGGTCAGCCGCTTACGCGACCAGAAGGTGGGCGAGTAGTTGTCCTTGCACTCCGCGCCGTCCTTGCAGTACGAGTCGTACGGGACGTCGGGCCAGTTCGCGGCGTTGGTCTCGTCGAAGGTGCCGCAGGTGGTCAGGCAGCGCTCACCCACGGCGAACGCGACCTGGCCCATGGCCTTGGCCGTGTAGACCGAGTCGCCGCGCAGGCCGTAGTCGATGTGGTCCAGGTAGCCGCCCCGGATGTAGGGGGTGGCGGTCGAGTCGCCCGTGACGTCGGAGACGTTGCGGCCGTAGTTGTTGGACTCCGTCTTCCAGTAGTACGCCATGGCGTTGCCGTGCGGGTCGACGACGTAGTCGAGCTGCCAGCGCCAGGCCTGCTGGCACCAGCCGGATGCGAAGGAGGCGTTGTGGCAGGGCTCGCCCGTCTGGTTGCCGAACACGGGCATCGTCCAGGCCGAGTTCGTCACCGGGTCGTCGGCGGCGGTGCCGTTGTCGCGCCAGCCCGGAAGCCGGTTCAGGCCGAAGAAGTACTGCGTGCCGTCGGTCGTGGTGATCTTCCAGTGTTCACCCTGGCCGTCGACACCCGTGGTGCCCTTGTCGCCGTTGACGGCACCGGTCAGCTTCTCGACCTTGGCGCCGGAGTCGCTCGCGGGGTGCCAGCCCTTGCCCTGCTCGTAGACGAGCTCGGTGCTCTTGCCGCCGAGTGACATGGTGGCGTTGTCGTTGTACCAGCACATGTCACCGACGCGGCCGGTGTTCGTGGCACCGTCCTTGTCGTCGTTGCACGACTTGTAGCGGCGCTCGATAAAGCCCGGCTCCCAGGACCAGCCGTCGCCGATCCAGGAAGGCTGGTTGTTCGACGCGGCCGTGCGGCCGTCGACGGACTGCGACGAATAGTCGAGCGAGACCTTCGGCTGGATGCCGCCGGGGACCGCCGGCACCTCGATCGGGTGGGACCAGGCGAAGGCGCCCGTCGATTCGCCGGCGCTCCACGAGCCCGCCGACTGGAGGTTCGTGGCCTTGTAGTCGCCGGAGGGGCCCTCGGAGCCCGCCGCGGCGGCCAGTACCGTCGTGGCGGCCACGCTCACGGGCGCCGACAGGGTCCCGGCCGTGGTGTCGTTCTTGGTGTCCAGGGGCTTGTGCACCCGGCACTGCGGCTTCTCCGGCGAGGTCAGGGCACAGGCCGGCAGCTCCACCAGCCGCAGGCGCGAGGCCCAGTCGCCGCCGTACGCCCCGCGGAACGACGCGTAGTCCACCCGGACACTGGCCGGACCGGCCTCGGCGGAGCCGTCGGTACGTCCGACCGACAGCAGAACGCCGTCGACGCCCGCCTTGCGCGCGGCGTCATGCCCGGCCACCGACACCTTGACCTTCGCCGGAGCACCGTCCTCGCCCGCGACCGGGGCGACGGAGACGGGCAGCTTCCCCGCTCTTCTGGGCTCGGGTGCGGCGGCCGCTCCGCGGGCGCCTGACACGCTCTGTCCGCGGGCACCGACCGGCAGTTCGACCTCCGCGCTACCCGCCTGGGGCCAGACCACCTTCGGCGCGCCACGCCAGGAATGCGCCGAGGCCATATCGGTCTTTTTGGTACCGCCCACTCGCACCTCTTCCACCGGAACAGCCTTCGGCTGCTTCAGCCCAGGGAGTGGACTTCTTCCTTCCGGAACTGCCGCCAGCGCAACGGCCGGCAGCACCCCCGCCGTGACCGCGGCAGCCAAGGCGACCGCGAGTCCGCGTACTCCGATAACTCTCACACCCTACCCCTCTGATGGGTTTGGACAATGCGAAACGCAGAAATACCGCCGCAGGCTAGCAGCGCCCGCCATTGCCGTGAGGAATTTGAGTAAGATCTGAGCAAGTGCCTGATGGGGTGCCGGATACGTCACCCAACAGGCCTGTACAGCATGGTGGTTGTGAGCATAGAGTCGCGCCGAAAATCGACTACATGAGGGGTTTTCGTGACGCTGAAGAAACCACTGGAGAGCAGACGGAGGAAGCGCGCATTTTCCCGCGGGCTCTCCCTTTCCCTAATAATTGGAATGACCGCCTCCGGCTTGTTGGTATTGCCTGCCAACGCCACCGCCGCCCCGCTTGCCGCCACCTCCGACCCGGTCGCCGAGGGCTCCAAGAGCGAGGAGGACTTCGCGCTCGAACAGGCCAAGGCCACCGGTCAGCCCTTTGAGCTGACCTCGGCCCGGACCGAGTCCACCGACACCTGGGCGCTCCCGGACGGCACCTGGTCCGTCAAGCGGTACGGCACGCCGGTACGGCTGCTGCGTGACGGTGCCTGGGTGCCCACCGACGCCACCCTCGCGTTCTCGGCCACCGGATCGGTCGTGCCCAAGGCGTCCACCGTCGACGTGGGCTTCTCCGGCGGGGGCACCGGGCCGCTGCTCACCGGCGTCAAGGACGGCCGTACGCTCTCGCTGACTTGGCCGAAGGCGCTGCCCGCGCCGACGCTCGCCGAGAACGTGGCGACGTACGCCGAGGTCCTGCCGGGCGTCGACCTCCAGCTCAAGGCCGAGATCGAGGGCTTCTCCCAGCTGCTGGTGGTCAAGACCGCCGAGGCCGCCAAGAACCCCGAACTGGCCTCCCTCAAGTACAAGTTGGATACGGTCGGTCTGGACGTCTCCACAGACCCCGAAACCGGGAGCGTCTCCGCCGTGAACCCGGCGGGGCAGACCGTCTTCACCAGCCCCTCGCCGCTGATGTGGGACTCCACCACGGCCACCTCCGGCGGTACGGCTCCCCCGGCCGGCTCCTCGTTCAGCGCCACGACGACGGCCGGGACGACGGGCACGGCGGCCGCGTCCACCGAAGAGACCCCGGCGCCCGCCGACGCCTTCGACCCGGCCCCCGGCGCGCAGGACGCGCTGATGCCGACCACGGTCATCGGCGACATCCTGGAGATCAAGCCGGACCAGGCCCTGCTGACCGGAGCGGACACGCGGTACCCGGTCTTCATCGACCCGTCCTGGGCCTGGGGCGAGAAGCAGAACTGGACCCGGGTCTACAAGCAGTACCCGACCATGTCCTTCTGGAACACCAAGGACCCCATCCGGGTCGGCTACGAGGCCGAGACGGGCGGCTCCAACCGGATCTCCCGCTCCTTCGTCCAGCTCGACACCAGCGACACGCGGCACGCCCAGGTCAAGAGTTCGGTGTTCCGCATCCGCAACACCTGGTCCTGGTCCTGTCAGAACCGTCCCGTGGAGCTGTGGCACACCACCGGCATCTCGAAGAAGACCACCTGGAACAAGCAGCCCGGCAAGATCGGTGCCAAGCTCGCCACGGTGAACGACGCCAAGGGCTGGAGCAAGGACTGCGCCGCCGGCAACCTGGAGTTCGACACCACCGCCAAGATGCGTGAGGCCGCCTCCAAGGGGTGGGCGAACCTCACCCTCGGCCTCTACGCCACGGACGAGAGCGACACGTTCGCCTGGAAGAAGTTCGACGCCAAGTCGGCGATCCTCGAGACGACGTACAACAACCCGCCCAAGACCCCCACGGGCCTCGGCACGAACCCGCGGACACCGTGTGCGGCAGGCGGTCTGATCGGCAACACCCGCGTCAGCCTGTACGCGAAGTTCGACGACAAGGACGCCGGCAACCTCACCGCCGAGTTCCAGCTCTTCAAGTCCGGCACCACCACGCCGCACAAGACCATGTCGCTGCCCGCCGGCAAGGGCAAGATCACCACATGGGTGGTGCCGGACCTGGATCTGCCGACCGGCAGCTGGACGTGGAAGACACGGGCGAAGGACCAGGACAGCGCGTACTCCCCCTGGTCGGCCACCTGCAAGTTCACGATCGACCGCACCCGCCCGAGCAGGCCGCCGGTCATCGCCTCCGTGAACAACCAGTTCCCCAACGGTGACAACGGCTGGCCGGCGGTGACCGGCAAGGCCCGCGACTGGAGCAAGTTCACCTTCGCGCCCAACGGCGTGACGGACATCGACCACTACGTCTGGTGGACCGACTACGACCCGGACACCAACGACGCCGAGCCCGGCGTCCCGGCCTCCGTGCGCCCGCCCGGCTACGGCCCGCACTTCGTCTACGCGTACAGCGTCGACAAGGTCGGCAACCGCTCCGACACCGCCACCTACCTGTACTACGCCGGCCGTTCCGCACTGCGCGACGGGCCGACCGACCTGAACGGCGACACCAACAGCGACATCTGGAGCGTCGACTCCAACGGCACGCTGCTCACCTACGCCGGCCAGGGCAACGGCGACTTCGCCACGGCCACCAACGGCGGCAAGTTCTTCTCGGGCGCCGACGTCGACTCGCGCGGCGACTGGGGCCAGGACGGCTACAACGACCTGGTGGCCCTGGAGTACGACTCCGTCGAGCAGAAGAAGCGGCTGTACGCCTACCCCAACAACGGCAGCGGCGTCATCGGTGACCAATACACCGAACTGACCGTCTCCTGCCCGGTCGTGAACGAGGAGCTCGGCTGCATCGGCGACGAGAGGTGGACCGGCGACGACCACTGGCACGACGCCCAGCAGATCATCACGGCCGGCGACCTCAACGGCGACTCCGCGCCCGATCTGCTGGTCAAGCAGGGCCAGTTCCTGTGGGCGTACTACGGCAACCGCGCCGCCTACTCCCTCGACGTCCGCGAACCGGTGCTCGTGGGCGGCGGCGACTGGAACAAGTTCACCGTCATCGCCCCCGGCGACCTCAACAACGACAAGATCGCCGACCTGTGGCTGCGTGACGACACCACGGGCGACATCTGGCGCTCGTACGGCAAGAAGGGCTCCAACGGCTACCTCGACCCGACGACCTGGGGCAACACCGCGGCCCGCGTGAAGATCGCGGTCGGCTACCAGGCATCCGCCTACCCGGCCATCGGCTCGGTCGGGGACGTCACCGGCGACGGTCTCGCGGACCTGTGGGCCCGTAAGACCGACAACACGATGGTCGGCTGGCACGGCAAGATCCCGGGTACCGACAACAAGTCCTTCGGCGCCGCCTTCGTCATCGACGGCATCACCGGCGGCTCACGGATCCCGAGCGGCACCACGCTGACCGCCGGACAGTCCCTGACGTCCCGCTCGGCCAAGCTCACGATGCAGGACGACGGCAACCTCGTCATCACCTCCACCGGCGGCAAGGCCCTCTGGTCGTCCAAGACCGCGGGCAACGTGGGCGCCAAGGCCGTCATGCGCAGCGACGGCAACCTGGTGGTCTACAAGGCCGACGGCACGACCGTGGCCTGGGAGTCGAAGACAAACGCTCCCGAGGGCTACGCGATGCTCCAGGACCGCGGCGACCTGGTGGTGTTCAACGCCAAGAGCCAGTCACTGTGGAGCAGCGGCAGCTCGCTGCGCCACGACTACAACGCCGACGGCCGCAGCGACATGGCCGACTGGTACGACTACGCCGACGGGCACGACTCCCTGCACACCTTCACCACCAACTCCGACGGCACCTTCCAGCCGCCGAAGACGGGGTGGACGATTGCGCCGGAGAACTACTGGGCCTCGCACATGAAGCGCGTCACCGGTGACTACAACGGCGACGGCGTCGGCGATGTCGCCGCCGTGTACGGCTACTCCACCGGCGCGGTCGCCCTGTTCACCTGGACGGGCAAGGGCGACGGAACCTTCAACGCGCCCGTCAAGTCCTGGAACGTCGCCCCGGGCCACTGGACCTTCAGCCGGATGACCCCGTACAGCGGCGACTTCAACGGCGACGGCCGCGACGACGTGGCCGTCTGGTACGACTACGCCGACAAGCATGACACCATCTGGACCTTCACCAGCACCGTCAAGGGCGCCTTCAACAACCCGGTGAGCTATTGGACGTCCGCCGACAGCTGGGACCAGTCCCGCGCCAAGACGGTCACCGGTGACTTCAACGGCGACGGACGCGATGATCTCGCCTCCTTCTACACGTACCTCGACGGCAGCGAGAAGTTCTGGACGTTCAGCGCCACCGCCGACGGCAAGTTCACCGCGGCCGGCTCGTGGCGGTCCGAAACGTGGGGCGACTGGGCGCGTACGTCCATCCACGCGGGTGACTTCAACGGCGACGGTCGCGACGACGTGGCCGCCTGGTACGACTACGTGGATGGCCACGACGCCGTGATCGCCTTCCCGAGCAACGCCAACGGCACCTTCACCTCGACATACGAGGCATGGACCACGCCGGCCGGCAACATGTGGCGGGAGAACATCAAGCTCGTCACGGGCGACTACAACGGCGACGGACGCGACGACCTGGGCGGCTTCTACGGCTACGACGACGGCAGCGTGAAGATGTTCACCTGGACCGCGAAGACGGACGGCAAGCTCAATGCCCCCGTAGGCAGCTGGTACGCACCGACCGGAAACTGGACCCGCGAGCGGGCCCACTTCCTGGAGCAGCAGAGCTGAGCCAGCCGACCGACGGGCGGCCCGGGGTGCGATGCACCCCGGGCCGCCTCCGGTTTCGACAGCAGGCTCATCAGCTCCTGACACCGACACCGCCCCTCCGGGGGGTGTGCTCGCATGCGCAATCCATCAGCGCCCTGTGGGCCTTGGCAGCGGTGGGCACACACAGACTTCGCCACGCGTTGCAGGATGCGGCTTCCCGCGCGCGTGGGGCGTAGCGACCGCGCGCGGAAGCACGATCACCTTGGCCAAGACCACTGGGCCGGTGTTCCCACGTGTTCACAAGTTCAGCCAAGATCCGACGCTTCTCGCAGGTCAGAGCTTGGAAAAGGGGGACGGCCGGAGCCCCCGCACAGTAGGCTCCGGCCGTCGGTCTGTGACCGTACGAGGTCAGATGTCGAGGCCGGTCAGGACCAGGACGCGCTCGTACGTGTAGTCGTCCATCGCGTAGCGGACGCCCTCGCGGCCCACGCCGGACTGCTTGACACCGCCGTACGGCATCTGGTCGGCCCGGTACGAGGGCGCGTCGCCGACGATCACGCCGCCGACCTCGAGCTCGCGGTGGGCGCGGAACGCCGTCTGGATGTCGCGGGTGAAGACACCGGTCTGGAGACCGAACTTCGAGTCGTTCACCGCGGCGAAGGCCTCGTCGGTGCCGTCGACCTTCGTCAGCGTCAGCACCGGACCGAAGACCTCCTCGCGGGCGAGGGTGGTGTCGGCGGGCAGCTCGGCGACGACGGTGGGCGCGTACGAGGCACCCTCGCGCTTGCCACCGGTGAGCAGCTTGGCTCCGGCGGCGACGGCCTCGTCGACCCAGGACTCGACCCGCTTGGCGGCGTCCTCGGAGACGAGGGGGCCGACGTCGGTGGCGGAGTCGGACGGGTCACCGGTGACCTGCGCCTGGACCTTGGCGACGACCTTCTCGACGAGGCGGTCGTAGACGGTGGCGTCGGCGATCACGCGCTGCACGGAGATGCAGGACTGGCCGGCCTGGTAGTTCGAGAAGGTCGCGATACGGGTCGCGGCCCAGTCGAGGTCGGCCTCGGAGGACCAGTCGGCGAGGACGACGGCCGCGGCGTTGCCGCCGAGCTCCAGGGTGCAGTGCTTGTGGGGCACCGACTGCTGGATGGCGTAGCCGACCTTGTCGGAGCCGGTGAAGGAGATGACCGGCAGCCGCTCGTCCTTGACCAGGGCGGGCATCTTCTCGTTCGCGACCGGCAGGACCGACCAGGAACCGGCCGGCAGGTCCGTCTCGGCGAGCAGCTCGCCCAGGATCAGTCCGGAGAGCGGGGTCGCCGGGGCGGGCTTCAGGATGATCGGCGCGCCGACGGCGATGGCGGGGGCCACCTTGTGGGCGCACAGGTTCAGCGGGAAGTTGAACGGCGCGATGCCGAGGACCGGACCCTTGACGAAGCGGCGGACCAGGGCGAGACGGCCGACGCCACCGGCGTCGGTGTCGAGGCGCTGGGCCTCTCCGCCGTTGAAGCGGCGGGCCTCTTCGGCGGCGAAACGGAACACGGACACCGCACGGCCGACCTCACCGCGGGCCCACTTGATCGGCTTGCCGTTCTCGGCGGAGATCAGCTGGGCGATCTCCTCCGTGCGCTCGGTGAGCCGCTTGGACACGTGGTCCAGGGCGGCGGCCCGAACGTGGGCGGGCGTCGCAGAGAATTCCGCCGTCACGGCGTACGCCGCGGCCACGGCCTCTTCGACCTGCGCGTCGGTCGGCACGCTGACGGTCCCGACGAGGCGGCCGTCCCACGGGGAGTGGACGTCGAAGCTGTCCTCGCCGGTGGCCTGGCGGCCGGCGAGCCAGAAGGCGTGGGTGGAAGTCATGCGAATCCCGGCCCTTCGGATGTGTGCGGTGGGTCGTTGTCCCCCCAACCGTAGAACCGCTCGCGCGATTAGGCGCTTGTCCGGTGTGGAGCGACAGCGAGTCGCGCTTCGCCGGTTTGTCAGGTGACGTGCGGGCCGCCCTGCTGGGGCCGCCGCCCCGGCCCCCGCGCCTCGAACGCCGGCGCGGCTGGATTTGACTGAGCTGCGCCTCGCGAGCACCGCCCGGCGGGCTCCACCGCGCGCCGCGCGATCCCAGCTTCCCGCCGCCCGTCCGGCCCCGCCCGGGGGTGTCCCCGGACGGAGTCCGGAGGGTTAGAGGCGCGGGTGCGGGCGCGCACGGCCACGCGGCGGAGCCGCGCCCGGCGCGGACTGACACCGCTACGGCATCGAGGTGGCCTTGAGGGCCAGCCAGAGTTCCATGCGGACGTCCGGGTCGTCCAGGGAGCGGCCGAGGATCTCCTCGACGCGCTTCATCCGGTAGCGGAGCGTGTGCCGGTGCACGCCGAGGTCGGCCGCCGCCGCGTCCCACTGGCCGTGGCGGGAGAGCCAGGCCTGGAGGGAGGCCACGAGGTCGCCGCGGCCCGTCGCGTCGTGCTCCCGCAGGGCCTTCAGCGTGCCGTCCGCGAAGGCGCGTACGGCGTCGTCCGCGAGCAGCGGCAGCACCGAGCCCGCCGCGAGGTCCTCGTGCTCGACCATGGGCCGTCCCCGCCTCCGGGCCACGGCAAGGGCCTGGTCGGCCTGCTTGAAGGCGGCCGCCACGCCCGCCGGGACGGCCGGCGCCGACAGTCCCACCACCAGTTCGTCCGGCTCCGGCCCGGTCGCCTCTCGGCCGCGCCGGGACTCCAGAAGCTCCGCGTGGCCGGCGCACGCCTGTACGGCCGAGCCCCCGTCGGCGGCCAGGACGACGAGCCGGTCCGGCTCGGGGACCACCAGCAGCGCCTCGCCCGTACGGGCGGCCGCGGACTCCACCGTGTCGGCGAGCACCGCCAGCCCCTCGGGCTGGGCCGTGCCCGGCAGCGCCGGCTCCGCGACGATGATGCGGAACGGCGCCTCCAGCAGGGCCCCGTAGAGGTCACCGGCCACGGCCCGCGCGTGCTCCGCCTGCCCCTCCAGCAGCATCCGCAGCACGGCCGCGCCCAGCCGGGACTCCGCGTCGTGCAGCGACCGCGACCGCTCGGTGGTCAGCGTCAGCAGGGCGACCGCGGAGTGCACGGCGTACCGCTCGGCGGTGCCCAGCGGTGCCCCCGTCCCCACGGCCAGCGCGCCCCGCGCCCGCCGCCCGGTGCCGAGCGACTGGAGTTCGACACGGTCCTCCGAGCCGCCCACCACCGCGCTCGCGGGCGCGGGCCGCTCCCGCAGCCGCTCCACGTCGGGGGTGAGCCGGGCCGCCCGGCGCGCGGCCCAGTCGGGGGCCGCGGCGACGACCGCGCCGGAGGTGTCGTACAGCGCGGCCCAGCCGTGCACGTGCGCCGCCAGCTTCGCCAGCAGGTCGGCGGGGCCGTCGGCGGACAGGGCGGCCCGGGTCAGTTCCCGCTGGGCCTCGAAACCGGCGGTCACGGCCCGGTACTGGTCGGCCGCGAGCGCCGCCGAGACGGCCTTGCTGATGGCGAGGAACGGGGTGCGCCGCGGGACCTCCAGCAGCGGTAGGTCCTCTTCCCGGGCGGCCTCGACCAGCGCCTCGGGGATCTCGTCGTAGTTGACCCCGACGGCGAACCCGATCCCGACGACGCCGGCGGCCGCGAGGCGGCGTACGTAGCGGCGCATCTCGTCGCGGTCCTCCGCGTCCAGCTTCATCGCGGTGACCAGCAGCAGCTCGCCGCCCTCCATGTACGGGACGGGGTCGGCGAGCTCGCTGACGTGGGCCCAGCGCACGGGGGTGTCGAGACGGCTCTCCCCCGCCCTGACGCTGAGCTTGAGCGCCGAGTGCTGGACGAGGGAGGCAAGGGTGAGCGGCATCGGATACCAGGGGCCTTACGCGGGAGGAAGAGGAGGAGGACTGTGCGGGTTCTCGCCGTGTCGTATGAACGACCCCTCTCGATTCTGCCATCCCGTACGGGTCACCTCAGCCGGTTCCGGCCAGCCGCAGCAGGAGCGGAGCGGCGCGTTCCCCCTGGACCGAGGTCAGCGACAGCACCGCGCAGCCGGGCGGTACGGCATGCGCCAGCTCGGAGGGCGACCAGCGTTCGCGCTCCACCTGGCGCACGGTGACCGCGTCCGTGGTCACGGCCTTGCCGGTGACCAGCTTGCGGAAGGCGTGGAGGGCCCGGGTCAGCGGCTGGTCGGCGAAGACGGTCCGGTGGGTGACGTCCCGGGTCTCGACCCATTCGGTGCCCCACGCCTCGGCGAAGCGCTTGCCGTCCCAGGTGGTGACGCCGGAGAAGGCCATCCGGCAGCCGACAGCGCCGAGCAGCGGCGTGCGCAGCGCCTCCGGTACGTCGTCCAGCGTGCGCAGCGTCAGCAGGACCCCCGCGTTGGCCGAGCGCAGCCGCTGCACCCCGCGCACGGTTTCGGGGGTCAGGGTGTGCGAGGCGTCGTCGAGGGCGAGGAAGGCGAAGAGCGAACGGTCGGCGCGGGCCGCCGCCGAGGCCGTGAACTGCGCGAGGAGCAGCCGGGCCAGGATGCGGGAGGCGTCGGCGTGGCCGCGCTCGGGGAGGTCGACGCGGACCCGGACCGGGTGCTCCAGGGCGCGCAGCGAGAAGGGCCGCCCCTGGCCGGCGGCGCCGGAGGCCCCGCCGCCGACGCCCCCCACCCCGAAGAAGCCGGCGAAGGCGGGCCGGTCGAGGAGGGCCAGCCGGTCGGCGAGGGCGGTCCCCGGGTCGCCGTGGGCACCGTGCTGGCGGGTGCGGGCGTCGAGTTCGCGGAGCATCGGCTGGTTTCCGGCGCCCTCCAGGGCCTGGCGCAGCGTGGTGAGGGCGGTCGGCAGCCCGTCGAGCAGCTCGCGCAGTTCGGGCACGGCGGGGAAGCGTCCGTACGCCGCGCGGAACGGGCCGAGCAGCTGGGCGAGGGCGGTCGCGGCCCGGCGTACGTCCATGCCGGGGACGTCTCCGACGAAGGCCTCGGCGAGGAGGGTGGCGGCCTCGTCGGCGTCGGTGGCGCCGCCGTAGAGGTCGAGGTCGTGGACGGAGTCCGGGTCCCCGATCCGGACGACGATGTCGTAGGCCTCGTCCGGGCCGAGCTGGGCCCCGGCCGGGCCGACGGCGATGACGGCGGCCTGGCCTGCCAGCGCCTGCAGCGCGAGGGCCTCGACGACGGGTCGTACGAGGCGGCGGGTCTTGCCGGTTCCGGAGGGGCCGACGGCGAGCAGGGAGGTGCCGAGCACGGCGGGGTCGAGGGCGAGTGCGGTCCCGCGGCGGGCGTAGGGGTTGCGTTCGGCGTCCTCGACGGTGCCGAGGAGCACCTGCCGGGCCAGCAGGTCGTGCCGGGCGGCCCGTACCGGCAGGTCCCGGTCCCCGGACGGGTGGACGCAGGCGGCGGCGCCGTGGCCGCGTACGGCGTCGGCGAAGGCCCGCAGCCGCGTGGGGTCGGCCCGTACGGACTGCCAGGCGCGGCGGATGCGGGCGTAGTCGACGTCGTTCATCCGCCCGGCGGCGACCTCGGCGGCCAGCCGGTCGGCCACCTCCCCGAGCCCGGCGGCCCGCAGCTCGGCCCATGCGAGGGGGTCCT
Source organism: Streptomyces sp. NPDC003042 (assembly GCF_053591315.1). Classification (NCBI taxonomy): domain Bacteria; kingdom Bacillati; phylum Actinomycetota; class Actinomycetes; order Kitasatosporales; family Streptomycetaceae; genus Streptomyces; species Streptomyces sp. NPDC003042. Next base: position 110,926 of record NZ_JBSFTP010000005.1, on the reverse strand, counting down.
CGGAGGAGCCGGGTGCGGCCACCGGCGCGGAGGCGGGGGCCGTGGAGGGCGCGCGGCCCGCCCGGCGCCATCCGCCGAGGCGGGCGAAGTACACGATGACGGAGCCGTAGACGGCGACGTAGAGCAGCAGGACGAGCAGGAGGCCCTGCGTCGGCGGGATGTCCCTGAGCGGGAGGTGGCCGATGGCCAGGGCGTCGACGGGCACGGTGTCCGTCCAGATGAGCGTCATCACGAACAGCGCCCCGGCTGCCGCGCCCGCGGCGCGGGGCCGGGGGCCACGGGCCGCGACGAGCCGCTCGAAGGCCGGGCTCCAGGAGCCGAGCCGGCTGAACCACACGACGAGCCCGCCGGTGAGCAGCAGTTCGTAGACCTGCTGGGCGGCCAGGCCCCGGTGATCGGTGGGCTCGCCTCCCAGCTGCCACCAGTCGCGGGGGGTGAAGAGCTTGAGCGGCAGGTCGGAGTAGGGGATGTAGCGGTTGGCCAGCAACGACCAGACCAGTACGCACGCCAGGAACGAGATGACCACGCCGGTGGCCAGCGACCGGTCGGTGGCGGACTCCGCGTCGTCCACCCGGCGCGGCTCGTAGCCGAGCCGCCAGACGCCCGGGTCCGCGAGCGGGCGGGGGGTACGGATCCAGTCCGCGAGCGGCGAGGCGACGGCGGGCGCGTGGGCGGGCCTCGGCGGGGGCGCGGCGGGGCGTGGCGGGGCCGATGGGTGGGGGACGTGGTCCGCGCGGGTGGTCCGTCCGTCGCGTGCGCCCTCGGTGTCCATGAACCCCTGCCCCCTGCCCGTGCGGCTGCCCTGCGGCGCTCAATCTAGTGCCCTGCCCGGGCCTTGGGCCCGTACCCCGCCATGATCCACAAGACAGGGGCCGGTTCCTCCCTATGGCCGTCACGGACAAGGACACGCGGGCACCACTCCCGAACGGAGCATGCCTTACCCCCTTCGCCGGGCCTAGCCTGCGGACAAAGACACAAGTGCGTCCGAAAACACCCCCAGGAGCCCCCTATGACCGCTGTCCCGCAGGAGCGCCGCATCGTCACCGCGATCCCCGGCCCCAAGTCGCAGGAGCTGCAGGCCCGCCGCCTCGAGACGGTCGCCGGCGGCGTGGGCTCCGTGCTGCCCGTCTTCACGGCCCGTGCGGGCGGCGGCATCATCGAGGACGTCGATGGCAACCGCCTGATCGACTTCGGCTCCGGCATCGCGGTGACCTCCGTCGGCGCCTCCGCCGAGGCCGTCGTCCGCCGCGCCTCCGCGCAGCTCGCGAACTTCACGCACACCTGTTTCATGGTCACCCCCTACGAGGGCTACGTGGAGGTCTGCGAGGCCCTCGCCGAGCTGACCCCGGGTGACCACGCGAAGAAGTCGGCCCTGTTCAACTCCGGTGCCGAGGCCGTCGAGAACGCCGTCAAGATCGCCCGTGCGTACACCAAGCGCCAGGCCGTCGTCGTCTTCGACCACGGCTACCACGGCCGTACGAACCTCACGATGGCGCTGACCTCGAAGAACATGCCGTACAAGCAGGGCTTCGGTCCGTTCGCCCCCGAGGTCTACCGCGTCCCGGTCGCCTACGGCTACCGCTGGCTCACCGGCCCCGAGAACTGCGGCCCCGAGGCCGCCGCCCAGGCGATCGACCAGATCAGCAAGCAGATCGGCGCCGACAACGTCGCCGCGATCATCATCGAGCCGGTCCTCGGCGAGGGCGGCTTCATCGAGCCGGCCAAGGGCTTCCTCCCGGCGATCGTGAAGTTCGCCAACGACAACGGCATCGTCTTCGTCGCCGACGAGATCCAGTCCGGCTTCTGCCGCACCGGCCAGTGGTTCGCGTGTGAGGACGAGGGCATCGTCCCCGACCTGATCACCACCGCCAAGGGCATCGCGGGCGGTCTGCCGCTCGCCGCCGTGACGGGCCGCGCCGAGATCATGGACTCCGCCCACGCGGGTGGCCTCGGTGGCACCTACGGCGGCAACCCGGTGGCCTGCGCGGGTGCGCTCGGCTCCATCGAGACCATGAAGGAGCTCGACCTCAACGCCGCGGCGAAGAAGATCGAGTCGGTCATGAAGGCCCGCCTGAAGACCATGCAGGAGAAGTACGACATCATCGGCGACATCCGCGGCCGCGGCGCGATGATCGCGATCGAGCTCGTCAAGGACCCCACGTCCAAGACCCCGTTCCCGGAGGCGGCCGGCGCGCTCGCCAAGGCCTGCCACGCCGAGGGCCTGCTCGTCCTCACCTGCGGCACCTACGGCAACGTGCTCCGCTTCCTCCCGCCGATCGTCATCGGCGAGGACCTGCTGAACGAGGGCCTGGACATCATCGAGGCCGCTTTCGCGGGCATCTGAGCGAACACCTGGAACACCCGAACGCACCGGCCGGCCCCTACCGGCGGTAACGGTCGGGCACTGTGAAGAAGGTGTGCGGGGCCGATGGCGGGAGTGCCTTCGCGCTGTCGGTCCCCCTTTCGCTGGCGTACGGTTTCTGCAGATGAGTGAGACAGACCGGTCCCGGGCAACCGGGAGCGACACCAGTACCGGGCTTCCCCAGCGCCGTACTGGGCATGCGTTCGCGCACACTCCTCGCCGATCGGACGGCCGTTCGCCCCAAACCCCCCGGGGCGTACGGCAACCCGATCCGGGCGGCCGTCCCGGAACCATCCCCCCTGTTCCGGGACGGCCGGCCACCCTCCTCCCGCGGGCCCTCCTCCCGGCCTGCGTCGTCCTCTTCGCCCTGATCACCTGGCAAGTCCTGGTGTCGGGGCCATTGCTGACCCCGGATCACGCGCTCAGCCGCGCGCTGGTCCGTACCGTCCCCGACGCCGTCACCGAGCGGCTCTCGGACCTCGGCAACATCCCGGTCGCCGTCCCCGTCCTCGCCCTGGCCATGGCGTACGCCGCCCGGCGCGGCCGGCGCCTCGCCGCCCTCGCGGCGGGCCTCGCGATGGCCCTGGTGCCCGCGCTGATCATTCCGCTCAAGGAGTGGACCGCCCGCCCGGGCCCCCTGGAGCCCTGGGCGGCCGGCTACTACCCCTCGGGCCACACGGCCACCGCCCTGACCGCGTACGTGGGCGCCGCCCTGCTCGTCACCCCGTACACCCGCCGCCGCTGGCCCCTGCCGCTCGCCGTCGCGCTGACCGCCCTCACCGCGACGGGCCTGGTCCTGCGCGGCTTCCACTGGCCCCTGGACGTCCTGGCCAGCCTCCTCCTGGGCGTCCCCCTGCTGCTGGGCGTGCACTGGGCGGTGGCGTGGTGGGTCAACCGCCGAAGTAGGCGTCGAAAGTGCGGCTGAACTCCAAGCCGCCGAAGCGGTCCCGGCTGACAGGGCGCGGCGCCCAAGGTGGTCCCGGCCAGTTGTCCTGTCATGGCCTCGGGTCCTCCCGCACGGCCACGCGCGCCGCCACTTCGTGCATCGCGAGCTCCAGCACCGCCGGGTCGGTCAGCGTGCCCCCGCCGTCCGGCAGCACCAGCCAGCGCACACCGCCCGTCGCCCGGCCGGGGTACGGGACGACGACCCAGCTCCCGCGCCCGGCCCCCCGTACGCCCGTACCGATCCACCGGTTCGCCGTGCCCGGGGGAACGAAGAACCCGACCCGGGAGTCGCCGAAGTCGGCGAGCACCGGGCCGGGCCGGTCGAGGAGCAGACGCAGTACGTCCAAGGTGGCCTGCCCCAGTTCGCCCGGCAGGATCAGCACGTCCCACCGGCGGCCGGCGGGCAGGAGGGTGACCCCCAGGGGGTTGCGCTCCCATTCCCACCGGCAGGCCTCCGGATCCAGCGCCACCGATACCAGCCATTCCACTGCCGTCCTGGCCCCCGGGAGGGTCATCGCCCGGCCTCCGTTCGTCTCGTGCGGTGAAGGGTTCTCACCGGGAGAGAGCGGGGCCGGGCTCGGCTATGACGCGGGTTGCGTCACCCCGTGGTGGTGAAGCGGGTCGCAGCGCGCATACGGGTGTGCGCCCGGCGCGTAGGACGATCAAGCGACCACCCGATCACCTCATCGCCCCGTCGCACGGTGGTCAGCTGTCGAAGCCGAGGCCCACGCGGTCCAGCGCCTTCAGCCACAGGTTCCGGTGCCCGCGCTGGCTGTCCGCGCGGGCCAGCGACCACTTGGTGAGCGTGATCCCGGTCCAGGCGAGCGGCTCGGGCGGGAAGGGCATCGGCTTGGAGCGGACCATCTCCAGCCGCGTGCGCTCGGTCCGCTCCCCCGACAGCAGGTCCAGCATCACGTCCGCGCCGAAGCGGGTGGCGCCCACCCCGAGCCCGGTGAAGCCGGCGGCGTACGCGACCTTCCCGGAGTGGGCCGTGCCGAAGAAGGCCGAGAAGCGCGAGCAGGTGTCGATCGCCCCGCCCCACGCGTGGCTGAAGCGCAGCCCCGCCAGCTGCGGGAAGCAGGCGAAGAAGTGCTCGGCCAGCTTGAGGTAGGTCTCGGGGCGGTGGTCGTGGCCGGTGTCGAGCTTGCCGCCGTAGGGGTAGACGGCGTCGTAGCCGCCCCACAGGATCCGGTGGTCCGGGGTGATCCGGAAGTAGTGGAACTGGTTGGCGCTGTCCCCGAGGCCCTGGCGGTTCTTCCAGCCGATCGCGGCCAGCTGCGCCTCGCTGAGCGGCTCGGTCATCAGCGCGTAGTCGTACACCGGGACCGTGAGCGGTCGGATCCGCCTGACCAGGGACGGGAAGATGTTGGTGCCCAGCGCCACGCGCCGCGCGAAGACCCGCCCGTACGGGGTGCGTACGGCCATCCCGGCCCCGGAGGCGGCCAGGTCCAGGCCGCGCGTGTGCTCGTAGATCCGCACGCCGAGGCCGAGGCAGGCCTGCTTGAGGCCCCAGGCCAGGCGGGCCGGGTTGAGCATGGCCACGCCCTGGTGGTCCCACAGTCCGCCGAGGAAGGTGGGCGAGTCGATCTCGGCGCGCAGCGCGTCGCGGTCCAGCCATTCGGTGTGGTCCGCGAGTCCGAGCCTCGTCGCCTCCTCGTGGAGTTCCTTCAGCTCCGCGACCTGGTGGGGTTCGGTGGCGACGTCGATCTCGCCGCTGCGCTCGAAGTCGCAGTCGATGCCGTAGCGGGCGACGGCGGCCTCGATGGCGTCGAGGTTGCGGGCGCCGAGTTCCTCCAGCCGCGCCAGCTCGCCGGGCCAGCGGGCCAGTCCGTTGGCGAGGCCGTGGGTGAGGGAGGCGGCACAGAATCCGCCGTTGCGGCCCGAGGCGGCCCAGCCCACCTCGTGCCCCTCGATCAGTACGACGTCCCGCGCGGGATCGCGCTCCTTGGCGATCAGTGCGGTCCACAGGCCGCTGTAGCCGCCTCCGACGACCAGCAGATCGCAGCTCTCGTCCGAGGTGAGCGCGGGCCGCGCGGCCGGTCTGCCCGGGTCGTCGAGCCAGTACGAGACCGGCAGTGCTTCGGAAAGGGATTGAGCGACGCTTCGCATGGCGACTGGGGCCATGGCTTCCAACTCCCTACAGAGCTTCTCGTTCTCTGGTGTCTACTGCTGGGGTCGTGCTTTCCTGCGGCGGTTGCCGGCCCACTGGCCGGCCAGCACCACCAGCACCGCGATGACGAACATCGCCGTACCGATGACGTTGATCTGCACAGGCGTACCGCGCTGGGCCGATCCCCACACGAACATGGGGAAGGTGACGGTGTTGCCCGAGTTGAAGTTGGTGATGATGAAGTCGTCGAAGGAGAGCGCGAAGGAGAGCAGCGCGCCCGCCGCGATGCCGGGCGCCGCGATGGGCAGGGTGACCCGTACGAAGGTCTGCACCGGGCCGGCGTAGAGGTCGCGGGCGGCCTCCTCCAGCTTCGGGTCCATCGACAGGACGCGCGCCTTGACGGCGGCGACGACGAAGCTGAGGCAGAACATGACGTGGGCGATCAGGATCGTCCAGAAGCCGAGCTGGATGCCCATGTTGAGGAACAGGGCGAGCAGCGAGGCGGCCATCACGATCTCGGGCATGGCCATCGGCAGGAAGATCAGCGAGTTGATCGCGCCGCGCGCCCGGAAGCGGTAGCGGACGAGCGCGAAGGCGATGGCGGCGCCGAGGACGGTCGCGCCGAGAGTGGCCCACAGGGCGATCTGGAGGGACAGGGCGAGGGAGCCGCACAGGTCGGCGACCCCGCAGGGGTCCTTCCAGGCGTCGAGGGAGAACTCCTGCCAGGCGTAGTTGAACTTGCCGGCGGGGTTGTTGAAGGAGAAGACCGTCACCACGACGTTCGGCAGGATCATGTAGGCGAGCGTGCCCAGACCCGCGATGACGACGAGGTGGCGGCGCAGCCAGCCAAGGGGCTTGTTCATCGGACCAGGTCCTCCGTCCCCGCTCGGCGGATGTAGATGGTCACCGTGATCAGCACGATGGCCATGAGGATGAAGGACAGCGCGGCCGCCGTCGGGTAGTCGAGGATCCGCAGGTACTGCGACTGGATGACGTTGCCGATCATCCGGGTGTCGGTGGAGCCGAGCAGTTCGGCGTTGACGTAGTCGCCGCTCGCCGGGATGAAGGTGAGCAGGGTCCCTGAGACCACGCCCGGCATGGAGAGCGGGAAGGTCACCTTGCGGAACACCGTGGCGGGGCGGGCGTACAGGTCGCCGGCCGCCTCGTGGAGGCGGGGGTCGATGCGCTCCAGCGAGGTGTAGAGCGGCAGGATCATGAAGGGGAGGAAGTTGTACGTCAGACCGCAGACCACCGCCAGCGGCGTGGCCAGCACCCGGTCTCCCTGGGTCATGCCGAGCCAGCTGGTGACGTCCAGGAAGCCGACCGTGTCGAGGGCCGCCACCACCGGGCCGCCGTCGGCCAGGATCGTCTTCCAGGCCAGCGTGCGGATCAGGAAGCTGGTGAAGAACGGGGCGATGACCAGCACCAGCAGAAGGCCCCGCCAGCGTCCCGCCTTGAAGGCGATCAGATAGGCCAGCGGGTACCCCAGCAGCAGGCACAGGGCGGTCGCGGTGCCGGCGTAGAGCAGGGACCGCAGGAACTGCGGGTAGTACTCGGCCAGGGCGTCCCAGTACGTCCGGAAGTGCCAGGTGACCTCGTAGCCCTCTTCGAGCGAGCCGGTCTGCACCGAGGTGGAGGCCTGGTAGACCATCGGCAGCACGAAGAAGACGAGCAACCACAGGATGCCGGGGAGCAGCAGCCAGTACGGGACCAGTCGCTTGCGTGCCGACGGCTTGTGCACCGGGGGGTCGGCGGAGGCGGGCGCCTGGGGCGGCGCGGCGGTGGCGGTCACGCGCTCTCCTCGACCGTCAGGGCGCCCGCGTCGATGGCCTGCGCGGCGTCGAGGCCGAAGGTGTGCTCGGGGTTCCAGTGCAGGATCACCTCGGCGCCCGGGAGCAGGCGGGCGTCCCGCTCGATGTTCTGGGCGTAGACCTCCAGCCCGGGGCAGACGGGGCTGTCGATGACGTACTGGGTGGAGACACCGATGAAGGAGGAGTCCGCTATCTTGCCCGCGATCCTGTTCCGGCCGGTCGCGACGGTGGGCTCGTCGTCGGCGTGGACCAGGGATATCTTCTCCGGGCGCACTCCGACCAGCAGCTTCTCCCCCGTACGGGGCGTGGTCGCGCAGCGGGCGGTGGGCAGCCGCAGCGTGGTGCCCGCCGAGCTGACGGTGACGTCGGCGCCGCCGGCCTCCAGCACCTCGGCCTCGATCAGGTTCGAGGTTCCGAGGAAGTTGGCGACGAAGGTGGTGGCGGGGTTCTCGTACAGCTCGGCGGGGGCGCCCATTTGCTCGACGCGGCCTCCGTTCATGACGGCGACCGTGTCGGCCATCGTCATGGCCTCCTCCTGGTCGTGCGTGACGTGCACGAAGGTGATGCCGACCTCGGTCTGGATCCGCTTGAGTTCCAGCTGCATCTGGCGGCGCAGCTTGAGGTCGAGGGCGCCGAGCGGTTCGTCGAGCAGCAGCACCTGGGGGTGGTTGATCAGGGCGCGGCCGACGGCGACGCGCTGCTGCTGGCCACCGGAGAGCTGGTGGGGCTTGCGCTGGGCGAACTGGCCGAGCTGGACCAGCTCCAGCATGTCGTCGACCTGCTTCTTGACGGACTTGATGCCACGGCGGCGCAGTCCGAAGGCGATGTTCTCGTAGACGTTCAGGTGCGGGAACAGCGCGTAGCTCTGGAAGACGGTGTTGACCGGGCGTTTGTACGGCGGCAGGTGGGTGACCTCGCGGTCGCCGAGGCTGACCGTGCCGGTGGAGGGCTCCTCCAGACCGGCGATCACGCGCAGGGTGGTGGTCTTGCCGCAGCCCGAGGCGCCGAGCAGGGCGAAGAAGGAGCCCTGGGGGATGGTGAGGTCCAGCGGGTGCACCGCGGTGAAGGAGCCGTAGTGCTTGCTGATCCCGGCGAGGCGGACGTCGCCGCTCGTGGTCTTGTCAGTCATGGGTGGGTCCCGGGGTTGGGTGGGGCGAAGGACGGGGATCGGCTGCGCCGGGCGGGAGCGTGGGTGGCGGCTGCGCCGCCGGTCCCCCGCGGCCGCCGCGGGGCTCCGGGCGCCAGGCGTTAGCGCCAGGCGCCAGGCGCTGGCGCTAGGCGCTAGGCACCGATGAGCTTGGCGAACTTCTCCTCGAACGCCGTCTCTTCCTCGCCGCTGAGGGAGCGGAAGGCGTGGGACTTGGCGGTCATCGCCTTGTCCGGGACGATGAGGGTGTTGTCCGCGAGCGCCGGATCGATCTTGGCGAGCTCGTCCTTGACGCCCTCGACGGGGCAGACGTAGCTGATGAAGGCGGCCAGCTGGGCGGCCACCGGGAGCTCGTAGTAGTAGTCGATGAGCTTCTCGGCGTTGGCCTTGTGCCGGGCCTTGGCGGGGACCAGCAGGTTGTCGCTGGAGGTGATGTAACCCGCCGACGGGATGACGTACTTGATGTCCGGGTTGCCGGCCTGGAGCTGGATGACGTCGCCCGCCCAGGCGAGACAGGCCGCGAGGTCGCCCTTGTCGAGGTCGGCGGTGTAGTCGTTGCCGGTGAAGCGGCGGATCTGGTTCTTGTCCACGCCCTTCTGGAGGCGGCCGACGGCTTCGTCGAAGTCGGCGGCGGTGAACTTCGCCGGATCCTTGCCCTGGTCGATCATGGTCATGCCGACGCTGTCGCGCATCTCCGTGAGGAAGCCGACACGGCCCTTGAGGGTGGGGTCGTCCAGCATCTGGCTGACCGAGTCGACCGTCCTGCCCTCGGTGGCCTTGGAGTTGTAGGCGATGACGGTGGATATGCCGGTCCACGGGTAGCTGAACGCGCGGCCCGGATCCCAGTCGGGGCTGCGGAACTGCGGGGAGAGGTTGGCGTAGGCGTGCGGGAGGTGGGCGGGGTCCAGCCGCTGCGCCCAGCCGAGCCGGATGATGCGGGCGGCGAGCCAGTCGGTGACGACGATCAGGTCGCGGCCGGTGTCCTGGCCGGCCGCGAGCTGCGGGCGGATCTTGCCGAAGAACTCGACGTTGTCGTTGATGTCCTCGGTGTACTTGACCTCGATACCGGTCCGCTTGGTGAACTCCTCCAGCGTGGGACGCGACTTCTCGTCCTCGCTGGTGTCCATGTACTCGGTCCAGTTGGAGAAGACGACGTCCTTCTCCTGCGCCGAGTGGTCGTCGGAGACCGCCGCTTGACCCTCGCGCTTGGCGGGCGGGATGCCGCAGGCGGTGAGGGCGGACAGGCCGCCGAGGGTGAGCGCCCCGACTCCGGAGGCGCGCAGCAGGGAGCGGCGGGTGAGGGCGCCGCGCCCGCTCGTGAGACTGCGTCGCATCGCGGTGAGTTGCGCCTCCGAGAGGCGGTCGGGCTCGAACTGCTCCATGCGCATTGCCCTTTCGGGATGGGTGCGCCGCTGGTCGGGCGGCTGGTTGCCAAGCGGCGGTGGCCGCGTGTCGTCAGGTGCGGTCCCCGAAGATGGTGCGGTGCCAGTCCTTGGCCGCCACCGCGGTGTTGTCGTACATCACGTGCTTGACCTGCGTGTACTCCTCGAAGGAGTAGGAACTCATGTCCTTTCCGAAGCCGCTCGCCTTGTAACCGCCGTGGGGCATCTCGCTGATGATCGGAATGTGGTCGTTGACCCACACGCAGCCGGCCTTCAGCTCGCGGGTGGCGCGGTTCGCCCGGTAGAGGTCCCGGCTCCAGGCGGAGGCCGCGAGCCCGTACGGGGTGTCGTTGGCCAGCGCGAGGCCCTCGTCGTCGGTGTCGAAGGGCAGGACGACCAGGACCGGGCCGAAGATCTCCGACTGGACGACCTCGCTGTCCTGCGCGGCGCCCGCGATCAGGGTCGGCCGGTAGTACGCGCCCGCGGTGAGGCTGAACTGCCCTTCCCCGGCTTGCGGGATCTCGCCGCCGGTGACGACGGTGGCGTAGGCGCGGGCGCGCTCGACGAAACCGGCGACCCGGTCGCGCTGGGCGTGGGAGACCAGAGGGCCGAGGTCGGTGCCGGCCGCGAAGGGATCGCCCAGGCGGACGGTTTCCATCAGCTCGGCGACGCGGGCGACGAAGGCGTCGTGCAGGGGGCGCTGGACGTAGGCGCGGGTGGCGGCCGTGCAGTCCTGGCCGCTGTTGATGAGGGAGGCGGCGACGGCGCCGTGGGCGGCGGCCTCCAGGTCGGCGTCGTCGAAGACGAGGAAGGGGGCCTTGCCGCCGAGCTCCAGGTGGAGCCGCTTGACGGTGGCGGTGGCGATCTCGGCGACCCGCTTGCCGACGGCGGTGGAGCCGGTGAAGGAGGTCATGACCACGTCGGGGTGGCCGACCAGGTGCTCGCCCGCCTCCCGCCCGGCGCCGGTGACGATGTTGATCACGCCGTCGGGCAGCCCCGCGGCCTTGGCCGCCTGAGCGAACATCAGGGAGGTCAGCGGGGTGAGTTCGGCCGGCTTCAGGACGATGGTGTTGCCCGCGGCGATGGCCGGGAGGATCTTCCAGGCCGCCATCTGGAGCGGATAGTTCCAGGGCGCGATGGAGCCCACCACGCCGATGGCCTCGCGGCGTACGTAGGAGGTGTGGTCGCCCGAGTACTCGGCGGCCGCCTGGCCCTGGAGATGGCGGGCCGCGCCCGCGAAGAAGGCGGTGTTGTCGATGGTCCCCGGTACGTCGAACTCCGTCGACAGCTTGAGCGGCTTGCCGCACTGGAGGGACTCGGCGTACGCGAAGTCCTCGGCCTGCTCGGCCAGTACGGCGGCCAGCCGGTGCAGCGCGTCCGACCGCTCGCCGGGGGTGGCGGCGGACCAGGCCGGGAAGGCCCGCCGGGCGGCGGCGACGGCCTCGTCCACGTCCGCCGTACCGGCGAGCTCGTAGGTGAGGACGTCCTGGCCGGTGGCGGGGTCGACCACGGTGTGCGAACGCCCCGAGGTGCCGGACCTCAGCCGGCCGTCGATGTACTGCGCGCCGTCTGCGAAGCGGTCCTTGACCTGGAAGCGGTTACCCATCACGCTCTCACGCTCTCCGTAGCTACAGCTCGAATTGAGTGCCGATCCTGGCAGAGGTGGGACCCTCCGCCAAGTGATTCCGTTGTTGCCTTTTGATTACGCGACGGAATCGGTCGACCATGTGTCGAGGCACGCCCGGAATCCCGTACGAAGTGTCAGTGGTGACTGTCAGACTCGCGTGCATGGAGCTGACGAACAAGCTGATCGAGCAGGTCAGGCGTGGTGAGCGGGTCAAGTATCTGCCGTTCTGGGGGCACCGGGCGCAGCCCGGCGGGAGGATCGGACCGAGCTGTCTCAGTCAGTGGTGGCCGTCCGCCTTCACGGTCGGCGAAGTCCGCTACGCCACGGCCGAGCACTGGATGATGGCCGGCAAGGCGCGGCTGTTCGGGGACCCGGAGGCGGAGCGCGCCGCCCTGGAGGCGCGGAGCCCGGCGGAGGCGAAGAAGGCCGGGCGGCTCGTGCGCGGCTTCGACGAAGCGATATGGGAGCGGGAGCGGTTCGCGCTGGTCGTGGAGGGCAGCGTGCACAAGTTCGGCTCCGACCCGGCCCTGCGCGCGTACCTGCTGGGCACGGGGTCGCGGGTGCTGGTGGAGGCGAGCCCCGTGGACCGGATCTGGGGCATCGGCCTCGCGGCCGACGACGAGCGGGCCCTGGACCCGGCACGCTGGCGCGGGCTGAATCTGCTCGGGTTCGCGCTGATGGAGGCCCGCGACCGGCTGCGGGAGGAGACCGCTTGAACGCGCCGGAGCGCCGCCGGGTGGCCGCCGTCATCATCCGGGACGGGTGCGTGCTGATGGTGCGCGAGCGCGGCAGGGGGCCTTCCGGTCTGCACGACGGACCGGAGTACTGGACGCTGCCGGGCGGCGGGGTGGAGAGCGGGGAGACGCCGCTGGACGCCGTCCGGCGCGAGGTGGCCGAGGAGACCGGGCTGCGCGCCCTGGAGGTGCGGTACGCGTACGAGGCGCCGTACCCGTCGGGGTGGACCGGCTGCTTCCGTGTGGAGGTCGCGCCCGGGGAGCCCCGACTGGGCGTCGACGGGCACCTGGAGTGCGACTGTCCCCGGATGGTCGGGCTGGTCTGGGTGCCGGTCCCGCGCAGCGGGCCGGGCGGGGAGTACATGGTGCCCACGCTGTTGAGCGCCGCCCCGGCCTGAGGGCCGACCGGGCGGGGCTCAGGCCGGGGCGCGGCGGCGGCTGCGGGTGTCAGACCCGCGCGGGCCGGGCAGCCGGCTCGTGCACCTGCGACACCGAGCTCGGGTCCTCGTACTCGTAGTCGTCGCTTTCGGACTCCTCCAAGATGGGGCCGAGGAGGAAGAGCAGTGCCATGACGGCGCCCAGCGCGATGCCCACCGCGCCGAGGATGATGCCCGCCAGGGCCATCCCGCCGTTGGTGGCTTCGCCGCGGCTCGCCTTGCCCCTGCCCAGGGCTCCGAAGACGACCGCCGCGATGCCGAGCGCGAGCGCGCCGAACACCGTGATGCAGCTGACCACCGCGATGATGCCGAGCACCAGCGCGGTGATCCCGAAGCCGTTGTCCGCCGGCCGCATCGGGGGCGGGTACCCGCCGGCGCCTCCGGTCCAGCCCGCCGGATAACCGGCGTATCCGGGCTGGGCGGGAGGCGCCGGCGGGCCCGGGTAGCCGTATCCGCCGGGATCCGGCTGCGCCGGGTACCCGTAGGCGGCCGTCGTCCCGTGACCGGGCCCCGGTATCGGGGGCGGCGTGTACGGCCCGGAGGCGGGGCCGGCCGGAGCAGCGCCCGGCATGTCCGTGATCGTCGGGTGCTCGTGCAGCGACGGCGCCGACGGCCCTGGCGGCATTCCGGGGGGCCCTGCCGGTGCGCCCTGTGTACCGGGCTCCCCCTGCGTCTTGCCCAGCTCCACCGCCGGCCGCTCGGGCGGCGCCCACGGGTCCCTCGGCTCAGGGCTGTGGTCGGTCATACGGCGCCCCCCTCTCGTACAGCCATGCTAGACGCAGCCACCGACACTCCCCGGGGCTGCCTACGATGAAGCCGATCTGACCGCACCCGCGTCCTCCCGGAGGCACCCATGTCCGACCTGCACCCCTTCATCGCGGGGCTGCCCAAGGCCGAACTCCATGTCCACCACGTCGGTTCGGCGTCCCCGCGCATCGTGGCCGAACTCGCCTCCCGCCACCCCGACTCGAAGGTCCCGACCGACCCCGAGGCGCTGGCCGACTACTTCACCTTCACCGACTTCGCCCACTTCATCGACGTGTACCTGTCGGTCGTGGACCTGGTCCGCACCCCCGAGGACGTCCGGCTGCTGACCTTCGAGGTCGCCCGCGACATGGCCCGGCAGAACATCCGCTACGCCGAACTGACCATCACCCCGTACTCCTCCACCCGCCGCGGCATCGACGAGAAGGCCTTCATGGAGGCCATCGAGGACGCCCGCAAGGCGGCCGAGTCCGAGCTGGGCGTCATCCTGCGCTGGTGCTTCGACATCCCGGGCGAGGCCGGCCCGGCCGCCGCCTCCGAGACCGCCCGCCTCGCCCTCGACCTGCGCCCCGAGGGCCTGGTCTCCTTCGGCCTCGGCGGCCCGGAGATCGGCGTCCCGCGCCCGCAGTTCAAGCCGTACTTCGACCGGGCGCGCGCCGCCGGCCTGCACAGCGTCCCGCACGCGGGCGAGACCACCGGCCCGGAGACGATCTGGGACGCCATCCGCGAGCTGGGCGCCGAACGGATCGGCCACGGCACCAGTGCCAGCCAGGACCCGGAACTCCTCGCCTACCTCGCCGAGCACCGCATCGCGCTGGAGGTCTGCCCGACCTCCAACCTGGCCACCCGCGTGGTGACGGACCTGGACCGGCACCCGGTCAAGGAGATGGTCGCCGCGGGCGTGCTCGTCACCATCAACAGCGACGACCCGCCGATGTTCGGCTCCGACCTGAACAACGAGTACGCGGTCGCCGCCCGGCTCCTCGAGCTGGACGAGCGCGGGCTCGCCCAGCTCGCGAAGAACGCCGTCGAGGCCTCCTTCCTGGACCCCGCCGGCAAGACGAAGCTCAGCGCGGAGATCGACACGTACACCGAGCGCTGGCTCGCACGCTGACACCCCTTGATCCCGCCGACCCGGAGAATGAGGGCATGCGCACCCTGACTGCCGTCGCCCACCGCGGCGATCCCTACCGTGTCCGCGAGAACACCCTCGCCTCCCTCCGCTCCGCCTTCGCGCGCGGGGCCGACGCGGTGGAGGTCGACGTACGGCTGACCCGTGACGGGGTGCCGGTCCTCCTCCACGACGACACCCTCCGGCGGCTGTGGGGCCATGACGTGCGCCTCGACGCCGTCACGGCCCCGCAGCTGAAGGAACTGGCGGAGGGCGGGATCCCGACCCTGCGCGACGCCCTGACGGCGCCGGGCACCGGTCGGCTGATGATCGATCTGCCGGGCGCCACGGCGGAGGCCGTACGGACCGTCGTCGACCTGGTGCGCGAGTGCGGGGCGCGCGAGCGTACGTACTACTGCGCGGGCCCGAACACCATGCTCGCCGTGCGCGCCGCCGACCCGGAAGCGGAGATCGCGCTGACCTGGACCACCCTGTCGCCGCCGCGCCGGGTGCTGATCGACGCGGTGGCCCCGCGCTGGCTCAACTACCGTTTCGGGCTGGTCAGCCGGGAGCTGACGGACGCCCTGCACCGGGACGGGCTGCTGGTGTCGGCGTGGACCCCGGACACCAGGCGGTCGATGCGAGCACTCGTCTCGGCCGGGGTCGACTCCGTCACCACGAACCGGGTGGACGTACTGGCCGCCGTACGGGCCGAGTTCGGCGTCCCGGCGGCATCGCGGTGATACGGCCCCCGGCCGAGCGGCTGCGGCGGGCCGGTCCGTGGGCTGTGGACGTTGGCCTCACCCTGCTGGTGCAGCTGGCCGTCACGATGCCGTTCGTGCTGCCGAGGGAACCGGGACTGCCGGCGGTGACGTGGGCGTCGTACGCGATGACCACGCTCGGGGTGCTCCCGCTGTTCTGGCGGCGCCGGGCTCCGGTCGCCGTGCTGGCGGTGACCACGGCCGTCGGCGCGGCCTACAAGATGTTCCTGGACGGGCCCGGGCAACCTCTGCCGTACGCCGGACTGATCGTCCTCTTCACCGTCGCCGTGCAGTGTTCGGCACGGGTACGGGCGCTGGTCGGCGCCGGCACCGTGCTCGCGCTCGTCCTCTCGGTCGGCTTGCGGTCGGGTAGCGCCCGGGAGCTGTTCTTCACGGGGTTCTGCGCGACCGCCGCGTACGCCCTGGGGCGCCTCCAGTACACGCGGCAGGCCTACACGGAGGCCGTCGAGGACCGGGCGGAGCAGCTGGAGCGGGCGAACCGGATCGAGGCGGAGCAGGCGGCCGCCCGGGAACGTGCCCGGATCGCGCGGGAGATGCACGACATCCTGTCGCACGCGGTCAGCATCATGATCGTGCAGGCGGAAGCCGGTCCGGTGGCGGTACGGCGGGCCCCCGAGCGGGCCGAGGCGGCCTTCGAGGCGATCGCCGAGACGGGGCGCGACGCGATGGTCCAGCTGCGCACGATGCTCGGGGTGCTGCGTGAGGAGGGGCCTGCTCCGCGCGAACCGCAGCCGGGGGTGGCCGCGCTGCCCGCCCTGCTGGCGCGGGTCCGGCTGGGCGGGCCCGAGGTGGCGTACGTGACGGCGGGCGAGGCCCGTGCGCTGGCCGCGGCGGTCGACACGACGGTCTACCGGGTGGTGCAGGAGGCCCTGACGAATGTCGTGAAGCACGCTGCCGCGCGGCGGGTGACGGTGGCGCTGGAATACGCGCCGGAGGCCCTGACGATCACGGTGACGGACGACGGGCGGGGCCCGACGGGCGGCTCCGGGGGCGGACACGGTCTGGTCGGCATCAGCGAGCGGGCGGCCGCGCACGGGGGTACGGCGCGGTCGGGGCCGGGACCGGACGGCCGGGGGTTCCGCGTGGAGGCGCGGCTAGTAACGTCCCGGGCGGAGGTGGTGGGACGTTGACGATCCGCGTGGTGGTGGCCGACGACCAGGAGCTGGTGCGCAGCGGCTTCGCGATGATCCTGGACGTGCAGGAGGACATCGAGGTGGTCGCGGAGGTCGGTGACGGCGCGGCGGCGGTGGACGCGGTGCGCCGGCTCTCGCCCGATGTGGCGTTGCTGGACATCCGGATGCCGGTGCTGGACGGCATCGAGGCGTGCCGGACGATCTGCGCGGAGAGCGGGTGCCGCACGGTCATGCTGACCACCTTCGACTCGGACGAGTACGTGTACGAGTCCCTGCACGCGGGGGCGAGCGGTTTCCTGCTGAAGGACGTACGGCGGGACGACCTGGTCCATGCGGTACGGGTGGTGGCGGCGGGCGAGTCCCTGCTGGCGCCTTCGGTGGCACGGCGGCTGATCGAGGAGTACACGGCGGCGACGGCGCGGCCGGCTGCCTCTCAGGCGCTTTCGGCCCGGCGGCTGGAGGTGCTGACGGCGCGGGAGCGGGAGACGCTGCTGCACCTGGGGCGGGGGCTGTCGAACGCGGAGATCGCGGCCGCGCTGGTGGTGAGCGAGCACACGGTGAAGTCGCATGTGGGCCATGTGCTGGCGAAGCTGGGTCTGCGGGACCGGATCCAGGCGGTGATCTGCGCCTATGAGACGGGTCTGATCGCGGCCGGAACCGTGCCTCCCGCCGGTGGTCCTCCCTCTGGAGAGTGAGATGCGGCGTGTCGCCTCCCTCACGCCGGTGAGTTGTCGCACCGGTGAAGATCCCTCTCTTCGGTGATCCGCGACGAGGCCTCTGAGCAGGAGCATGGAGTCATCGGGGCCGCAGTGGCCCGGTGAACTCACAGGGGGATCCATCATGAACGCACGCACGCGCACGCTGATCGCCGCCGCCCTGGTTCTGGGCATCGCGTCCGCACCGGCGGCCGCCGCCCACGCGGCGCCGACGCCTTCGACCTCCGCCCCCGATGTCGCCCCGGTCGCCTTCGCCGCCCCGCCGACCACACTCGATGTGGCGGCGCTGGAGAAGGCGATCGCGGGCCTCGGCGCGCGGAACAAGGACGCGACGGCGGCGCTGGTGCGGGTGGGCGGTACGGGCGGCCGCTGGCAGGGGAGTTCCGGTGTCGCGGACATCCACACCGGGCGTGAGGCCGTCGAGCAGGGCCGGTTCCGGGCGGGATCGGTGACCAAGGTCTTCACCGCGGCGGTGGTGCTGCAACTGGCGGCCGAGGGGCGCGTGGACCTGGACAGGCCGGCGCGGCAGTACCTGCCCGAGGTCGTACCGGAGGCCTACGAGACGGTCACCGTCCGGCAGTTGCTCAACCACACCAGCGGTATCCCGGCGGCGGACGGGCCGGGCGACGGCTTCGAGTCCCAGTGGGAGCACCGCTTCGATGTGACGGATCCTCGCGAGCAGATCGCGAACGCCCTGGGCAAGGGAGCTGAGTTCACCCCCGGCACGGCCCAGCACTATCTGAACATCAACTACACGGTGCTGGGTGTGCTGATCGAGGAAGTGACGGGCACGACGTACGAGAAGGCGGTCGGCCGGCGGATCCTGAAGCCGCTGGGCCTGCGCCACACCTCGTTCCCCGGCCGGACGCAGACGAGGATCCACGGGCCGCACAACCGGGGCTACCAGGCGGTGGAGAAGGCCGACGGCTCGACCGAGCTGCGTGACGTGACCGAGTGGAACTCCTCGGACCGGTGGGCGGCGGGCGACATCATCTCGACCACCGCCGATCTTGAGCGGTTCACGACGGCCCTGTTCAGCGGCCGGGTCGTGCCGAAGGACCAGGTGGAGGAGATGTTCACGGTACCGGCGGTGAAGGACTTCGCGAGCGGCAAGCCCGCCGCGATGACGGCGGGACTGTCGAAGATCGTGCTACCCGACGGCACGGTGGCCTGGGGCAAGTCGGGTGGCCGGCACGGCTACAACACCGCTATAGGCGCGACCCGCGACCTCTCCCGCACCCTGGTCTATTCGGTGAACTCCACCAACGCCAAGGGCCAGGACATGAACCCGGTGGCCTTCGGCATCATCATGGCGGCCTTCAGCCGCTAGCGGGGACGGGGACCCGGGTCGGCACGCGAACGGGGAGGGCGGTGAACGTTTCCGTCCACCGCCCCCCCGCCGCGGCCGTGCTGGGATCGATGCGGCCGATCAGCCGTCGAGCGAGGTCATCACGTGCTTGATGCGGGTGTAGTCCTCGAAGCCGTAGGCGGAGAGGTCCTTGCCGTAGCCGGACTTCTTGAAGCCGCCGTGGGGCATCTCGGCGACGAGCGGAATGTGGGTGTTGATCCACACGCAGCCGAAGTCGAGGTTCTTGGACATCCGCATCGCGCGGCCGTGGTTCTTGGTCCACACCGAGGAGGCGAGGGCGAACTCGACTCCGTTCGCGTACTCCAGGGCCTGCGCCTCGTCGGTGAAGGACTGGACGGTGATGACGGGGCCGAAGACCTCGTTCTGGATGATCTCGTCGTCCTGCTTCAGACCGGAGACCACGGTCGGGGCGTAGAAGTAGCCCTTCTCGCCGACCCGGTGGCCGCCCGCCTCGACCTTGGCGTGTGCGGGGAGGCGCTCGATGAAGCCCGCGACCTGCTTGAGCTGGTTCGGGTTGTTCAGCGGGCCGTACAGCACGTCCTCGTCGTCCGGCTGGCCGGTCTTGGTGTCGGCGGCGGCCTTGGCGAGCGCGGTCACGAACTCGTCGTGGATCGACTCGTGCACGAGCACGCGCGTGGCGGCCGTGCAGTCCTGGCCTGCGTTGAAGTAACCGGCGACCGCGATGTCCTCGACGGCCTTGGCGATGTCGGCGTCCTCGAAGACGACGACCGGGGCCTTGCCGCCGAGCTCCAGGTGGACGCGCTTGACGTCCTTCGAGGCGCTCTCGGCGACCTGCATGCCCGCGCGCACGGAGCCGGTGATGGAGGCCATCGCCGGGGTGGAGTGCTCGACCATGGCCTTGCCGGTCTCGCGGTCACCGCAGATGACGTTGAAGACGCCCTTGGGCAGGACCGAGTCGATGATCTCCGCCATCAGGACGGTGGAGGCCGGGGTGGTGTCCGAGGGCTTGAGGACCACGGTGTTGCCCGCGGCGATGGCCGGGGCGAACTTCCACACGGCCATCATCATCGGGTAGTTCCACGGCGCGACCTGGGCGCAGACACCGACGGGCTCACGGCGGATGATCGAGGTCATCCCCTCCATGTACTCGCCGGCCGAACGGCCCTCCAGCAGGCGGGCGGCGCCCGCGAAGAAGCGGATCTGGTCCACCATCGGCGGCAGCTCCTCGCTGGCCGTCAGGCCGAGCGGCTTGCCGGTGTTCTCCGACTCGGCGGCGACCAGCTCGTCCGCGCGCGCCTCGAAGGCGTCCGCGATCTTGAGCAGGGCCTTCTGCCGCTCGGCGGGGGTGGTGTCGCGCCAGCCCGGGAAGGCGGCGGCCGCGGCGGCCATGGCGGCGTCCACGTCGGCCTGTCCGGACAGCGGGGCCGTCGCGTACGCCTCACCCGTGGCGGGGTTGACCACCTCGGTGGTCCGCCCGTCGGCGGCGTCCTTGAACTCCCCACCGATGTAGTTGCGCAGACGACGCAGTTCGCTGGTCACTACAGCCACACTCCTGATCACATGTCCAACGGTTGAGACGAAACCCAAGCCTAGCGTCTCAGCCGACGCTTTCGACAGAGCCGGACGCCATGAACTACGAAATCCGTGGAATCTAAGATGGTGCACAACGAATAACATCGGTTACGGGTTGCGGAACAGACGACTCCTCGTGCACAGTGAGGTCGTGGTCAGTCGAAGCGCAGATTCCAGGAACAGACAACCGTCCCCTTCGGTCGATGCTGTGTCCCTGGCGATCATCGAGCAACTGCAGGAGGACGGCCGCCGTCCCTATGCATCGATCGGCAAGGCCGTCGGCCTCTCCGAGGCGGCTGTACGCCAGCGCGTACAAAAGCTGCTCGACCAGGGCGTCATGCAGATCGTCGCCGTCACCGACCCGCTCACCGTGGGTCTGCGACGGCAGGCCATGGTCGGCATCAACGTCGAGGGAGACCTCGACCCGGTGGCCGACGCACTCACCTCCATGGCGGAGTGCGAGTACGTGGTGATGACCGCGGGGTCGTTCGACCTGATGGTGGAGATCGTCTGCGAGGACGACGACCACCTGCTCGAAACGATCAACAAGAAGATCCGCACGCTCCCCGGCGTGCGATCAACCGAAAGCTTCGTTTACCTGAAGCTGAAGAAGCAGACCTACATGTGGGGAACTCGATAGCCCGTGAGCCAGGACCTCTCCAAGACCGCGTACGACCACCTGTGGATGCACTTCACCCGCATGTCGTCCTACGAGAACGCACCCGTCCCCACCATCGTGCGTGGTGAGGGCACCTACATCTGGGACGACAAGGGCAAGCGCTACCTCGACGGTCTCGCGGGACTGTTCGTGGTCAACGCGGGTCACGGCCGCAAGGAACTGGCCGAGGTCGCCTACAAGCAGGCGCAGGAACTCGCCTTCTTCCCGATCTGGTCGTACGCGCACCCCAAGGCCGTGGAGCTCGCCGAGCGCCTCGCCGACTACGCCCCGGGCGACCTGAACAAGGTCTTCTTCACCACCGGTGGCGGCGAGGCCGTCGAGACCGCCTGGAAGCTCGCCAAGCAGTACTTCAAGCTGCAGGGCAAGCACACCAAGTACAAGGTCATCTCGCGTGCGGTCGCCTACCACGGCACCCCGCAGGGCGCGCTGTCCATCACCGGACTGCCGGCCCTGAAGGCCCCCTTCGAGCCGCTGGTCCCCGGCGCGCACAAGGTAGTGAACACCAACATCTACCGCGCCCCGATCTACGGCGACGACCCCGAGGCCTACGGCCGCTGGTGCGCCGACCAGATCGAGCAGGAGATCCTCTTCGAGGGCGCCGACACCGTCGCGGCCGTCTTCCTGGAGCCGGTGCAGAACGCCGGCGGCTGCTTCCCGCCGCCGCCCGGGTACTTCCAGCGGGTCCGCGAGATCTGCGACCAGTACGACGTGCTGCTCGTCTCCGACGAGACGATCTGCGCCTTCGGCCGCCTCGGCACGATGTTCGCCTGTGACAAGTTCGGCTACGTCCCGGACATGATCACCTGTGCCAAGGGCATGACCTCGGGCTACTCCCCGATCGGTGCCTGCATCATCTCGGACCGCCTCGCCGAGCCGTTCTACAAGGGTGAGAACACCTTCCTGCACGGCTACACCTTCGGCGGACACCCGGTGTCCTCCGCGGTGGCGATCGCCAACCTCGACATCTTCGACAAGGAAGGCCTCAACCAGCACGTGCTGGACCACGAGGACGCCTTCCGCGCGACGCTGGAGAAGCTCTACGACCTGCCGATCGTCGGTGACGTCCGCGGCAACGGCTACTTCTACGGCATCGAGCTCGTCAAGGACAAGGTCACCAAGGAGTCCTTCACGGACGAGGAGACGGAGCGCGTGCTCTACGGCTTCCTCTCCAAGGCGCTCTTCGACGCCGGCCTGTACTGCCGCGCCGACGACCGTGGGGACCCGGTCATCCAGCTGGCCCCGCCGCTGATCGCGGACCAGGGCACCTTCGACGAGATCGAGGGCATCCTGCGCTCGGTGCTCACCGAGGCGTGGACCAAGCTGTAGGCCAGTCCTGAGATCAGCCGGCCGCAGATCAGCCGGCCACATCTCGTCCGGCCACACGGCCCGGATCCGCTGTTCGAGTGAGAACAGGGGGTCCGGGCCGTGTGCTGTCACCATCCAAGACGTTCATCTCTTTACATCTCAGTGCGGCGCCAGTGACCGAAAGGGCTCCGCTTCGTTCCCCCGGACGGAGGTGTACGCCATGGTGGCTCCACCGGACTCTGCCGCACCCGACAGTGCCCCGCCCCAGGACGATCTGCTGTGGGCGCGGTCCCTTCACTACGCCCACAACGGTTCGCCCGGCCTCGTCGGGGTCTGCGTCGGCGTCCGCCAAGGTGAGATCGTGGCCGTCACCGGCCCGCGCGGCAGCGGAAAGACCACCCTGCTGCGCTGTCTGACCGGACAGCTCGTCCCCGAGCAGGGCGAGGTCTGGTTCAACAGCCTCCCCGTCCACAAGATGGGCACCCTGTCCCGCGAGCGGCTGCGCCGCGACCGGTTCGCCTGGATCGGGCCCGAGCCGCAGCTGCTGCCCGAGCTCAAGGTCTGGGAGAACGCGGCCCTGCCGCTGCTGATCGCCGGTGCCTCCCACCGCGCCGCCAAACACGCCGCCTGCGAATGGCTGGAGCGCCTCGACATCGGCGCCTTCGCCCGCAAACGCCCCGCCGCCCTGAACCGGGCCGAGTCCCAGCGCGTCGCCCTGGCCAGGGCGCTGGTCGCCGAGCCCTCGGTGCTCTTCGCCGACGAGCCGACGGCCCCGCTGCACCGGGCCGAGCGCGCGCTGCTGCTCCGTACGCTGACCACCGCGGCACGCTCGCACGAGATCACCGTGCTGCTGGCCACCCACGACGAGGAGACCGCGGCCGCCGCCGACCGCAGCCTGGCCCTGCTCGACGGTCGCCCGGCGGGCGCCGCGGCAGCCGCCTCCCCCCGGACGACGGAGGACCAGGCCGCGTGCTCGCTCTCCGCCTAGTCCGCGGCTCGCGGCCCCTCGTCCAGCTGCGCCGGCTGCTGGTCGCCGCCGCCTCGGCCGGTAGCGGATTCCTGCTGCTGTACGTCCTCGCCGAGGCGACCTGGCGGCCCGCCGGATCGTTCCCTCGCCTGCTGTGGGCGCTGGTGCCGCTCGCCGTCACCGTCCAGTTCGCGGTGGCCGTGGCCCGGACCGACCCCGCGACCCGGCCCCGCGAGGGGCTGGACGCCGCCGGGCTGGGACCCGTACGGCTCACTCTGGTCGCGGCCGTTTCCACCGCCATCGCCTGCACCCTCGGCAGCGCCGTGGCCCTGGCCGTGTTCCTGCACCTGCGGGGCGACGTCACCGGGCTCCCGTTCGACGGCGCCGGGGCCCAACTCCTGCACGCCGACCAGCCGCTGCCGGTGGCGGGCGCCCTCACCCTCCTGGCCCTGATCCCGCTGACGGCCTCCGCCGCGACGGCCCTCGCCCTGCGTCCGCGCCCCGCCGAAGCCGGGGTGAGTCCCCAGACCGGGGTGCCCTGGGGCGTGGCGCTCACCGCGTGCGGGCTCACCGTCGAGGCGTACGCCGGTCGGGGCGGGCCGGCGATGCCGGCGGGCTGGGCCCTGATCGCGGCCGGCCTCGCCCTCGCCGGGCCCGGACTGGCCTACGCCTGCGGAACCCTCGTCCAGGCCGTCCGCCCGGGTGCCCTGCGGCTGCTGGCCGGACGGGCCCTGCAGGAGGAGGCGCCCCGGCTGGGCCGGCCCCTCGGGGTGCTGTGCGCCGTCGGAGCGGCAGCCCTCACCGCCGTGGCCCTGGGGGGCGAGACCGGGCCGCTCGTCCCGCTGGGTCCGCTGACGGGACCGGCCGCCGCGTTGGTGGCTCTGTGCGCGGGCGCGACCCTTCTCACATCGGCCGTCGAATCCCGGCAGGCCCGATCCGCCGTCCGGGCGACCCTGGTCGAGCTGGGCACACCGGGCGCGGTCCTGCGTACGGCCGCGACCTTGCGGGTCACCGCGCTGCTGGCCGTGTGCGTACCACTGAGCTGGGGTGTGGCACAGCTGACGTCGCTGGCACTGACCCGCTGACGCCGGCAGCCCTTAGGGTGGGCCGAATGGTCAACCCAGACATCGAGATCGAGACGCTCGCCGAATTCGACCAGGTCGTGGCCCGCGGCTCGCTCAGCGGCTTCCGGATCCAGTCGGTCAACCTTCTGGAGCGGACCTTCGCGCTGCTGTCCGCCGACACCTCGGCGGCCGTCTTCCTGGGCTGCGCGATGGAGCCCGATGCCTCCGCGAAGGTCCGCGCGGACGGCGCGCTCGTCTTCCCGCCGGTCCCGGACCTGCCGTTCAACCCGTACCGGGGCCTGCTCTACACGCCCGAGGAACTGTTCACCGGGCTGTCGGAGGGCTACGAGGCCACCCCGGACGCCCTGGCGTACGCCTGGCTCCAGGAGACCGAGGCCGACGGCGACATCTTCTCGTCGCTGCTCCGGGCCGTCCACGACGACGCCATCTCCGACGCCCTCGACGAGCACCTCGCCGGTGTCCCGGTCGTGGGCGTGATGGGCGGCCACGCCATGGTCCGCGGCGGTACGGAGTACCAGGGCGCGGCGGAGCTCGGCCGGTCCCTGTCCCGGGCCGGGCTCACCGTCGCCACGGGCGGTGGCCCGGGCGCGATGGAGGCCGCCAACCTCGGCGCCTACCTGGCCCCCGCCCCCGATGAGGCCCTGCCCGAGGCCCTGGAACTGCTGGCCAAGGTTCCGTCGTTCACCCCGTCGATCTCCGACTGGGCGCGCGCGGCCTTCTCCGTACGGGAGCGCTGGCCGGGCGGCGGCGATTCGGTGGGCATCCCGACCTGGTTCTACGGCCACGAGCCGCCGAACGCCTTCGCGGGGCAGATCGCCAAGTACTTCGCGAACGCCACCCGCGAGGACGGACTGCTGGCCCGGTGCACCGCGGGCGTGGTCTTCCTGCCGGGCGCGGCGGGCACCGTGCAGGAGATCTTCGACAACGCGACGCCGAACTACTACGCGTTGCGGGGCGAGCCGACCCCGATGGTCCTCGTGGGCCGCGCCCACTGGACGGAACACCTGCCGGCCTGGCCCCTGCTCCAGGCCCTGGCCGGAGCCCGCGCGATGGAGTCCCGGATCGCGCTGGTGGACTCGGTGGACGAGGTCCCTGCCGTTCTCGCGTCAATGGGTTGAGTACGGCAGGCAACTTCCGGGCCGGTTTCGACGTCATGCAGAGGTACCGCAAACCTGCCAGACGTGAACGGAGCCTTCTGTGCTCATAGGCCTGCTGACCGCTGTCGCGGCGTCCATCTGTTACGGCACGGGATCCGTCCTGCAAGCCGTGGGCTCGCGCCGCGCCGCGCGGATGTCCCCGGCCGCCGCCGGGGTGACCGCGCACGGCGGACCCAACCTGACCTCCACCGCCAAGGCCGCGATGACATGGGAGTTCATCGTCGGCACGATCCTGGACTTCGTGGGCTTCGGCCTGGGCGCGCTGGCCGCGCGGATGCTGCCGCTCTTCCTCTCCCAGACCGTCATCAGCGCCA
Source organism: Streptomyces sp. NPDC003042 (assembly GCF_053591315.1). Lineage (NCBI taxonomy): Bacteria > Bacillati > Actinomycetota > Actinomycetes > Kitasatosporales > Streptomycetaceae > Streptomyces > Streptomyces sp. NPDC003042. The sequence goes on along the minus strand of NZ_JBSFTP010000005.1, from coordinate 85,455 downwards.
ACCTGGTGATCACCGCCGTGCTGAGCGTGAAGATGCTGGGGATCCGGCTGACGCGCAAGGAGTGGACGTCGATCGGCGTCGTCTGCGCGGCGCTGGTGCTGCTCGCCACGGCCGCGGGCCACGAGGGGGACCACCACGCCCCGATGTCCACGCACTGGTGGCTGCTGGCGGTGACGCTGCTGATCATCGTCGGCGGCACCGTGGCGGTACGGTTCCTCGGCGGCCGGGCGGCGATCCTCGCGGGCCTGCTGTCGGGCCTGGCCTTCGGCGCGCTGGGTGTCGGCGTCCGGATCCTCAACGGTGTCGACCCCTTCGACCTGGGTGCGCTGCTCGGCGACCCGGCGCTGTACGCCGTCCTGATCGCGGGCTTCGGCGGCATGTACCTGCACACCATCGCCCTCCAGATCGGCTCGGTGAACGGCGCGACCGCGGCCCTGGTCGTCGGCGAGACCGTGCTCCCGGGAGCCATCGGCGTGCTCTGGCTCGGCGATGCCTCCCGCCCGGGGCTGGCCTGGCTGGCGATCCTCGGCTTCGTCCTGGCCGTCGCCGGCGCGGTGGCGGTGGCCTGGTTCGGCAACCACGACGGCGCCGAGGCGGACGAACCCGCCACCCCTGAACCGGTCCCCGTGCCCCAGTAGGGCGGGCCGCGGTGGCTACTCGGCCGGAAGGACGACCACCTCCGCCGGTGCGAAGGCCACCGCGACCCGGTCCCCCACGGCGGGGGCCCCGGCCAGCTCGCATTCGGCCTCCAGCAGCGGTCCCGCCTCCGGCCTCAGCAGTAGCGCCACATGCGTCCCCCGGAACGTCCGCGACAGCACCTCGCAGGCCAGCCCGTCCCGGCCGAGGACCACGCCCGCCGGGCGGATCAGCAGTTGCCGATCCCCGTCCGGCGTCCCCGCCGGGACGGCCACCTTGCCCCACGGAGTCCCGGCGGCGTCCCCCGAGACCGTCGCCGGGACCACGTTCTCGAAGCCCAGGAACCGCGCCACGAACTCCGACGCGGGCCGCTGCCACACCTCCAGCGGAGTCCCGGTCTGCGCGATGCGCCCCTCCCGCATCACCACCACCCGGTCGGCCAGCGCGAACGCCTCCCCCTGGTCGTGGGTGACGGCCAGCACGGTGGTGCCCAGCCGGGAGAACAGCCCCTGGAGTTCCACCACCAGCCGCTCCCGCAGTCCCCGGTCCAGCTGGCCCAGCGGTTCGTCCAGCATCAGCAGCCGCGGCGACGGCGCCAGCGCCCGGGCCAGCGCGACCCGCTGCTGCTCGCCACCGGACAGCGAGGCCACGGCCCTGCGTTGGGCCCCGGGGAGCCCGACCAGCTCCAGCAGCTCCGCGACCTGGCCCTCGTAGGCCTCGCGGCCGGCGCCCCGCATCCGCAGGCCGAAGGCGACGTTCCCGCCGACGTCCCGGTGCGGGAAGAGCTGGTGGTCCTGGAACATCATGCCCACGCCCCGCCGGTGCACCGGCACCCCGGCCTGGTCGGCGCCCCCGAGCAGCACCCGCCCGGCGGACACCCGCTGGAGCCCGGCCACCACCCGCAGCAGGGTGGACTTCCCGCTGCCGCTCGGCCCCAGCACGCACACGGTCTCGTGCTCGGCGACCTCCAGGTCGACGGCGTCCACCACCGCGCGGTCACCGAAGCGGACCGAGACCCCTTCCAGCTGAAGCAGTGTCATCAGAACTCTCCCGCTGTCTTGTCGGGTCGCAGTCGCTCCAGCACCAGCAGGGACACCGCGCACACCAGCATCAGAATCGTGCTCAGGGCCATGGCCTGCCCGTAGTTCAGCTCACCGGCCCGCCCCAGCAGCCGCGCCACCGCCACGGGCAGCGTCGGCTGGTCCGGCCGGGCGATGAACACGGTCGCCCCGAACTCCCCCAGGGACACCGCGAAGGCGAAGCCCGCCGCGATCAGCAGCGCCCGCCGCACCAGCGGCAGGTCCACCTCCCGCCAGGCCCGCAGCGGCGACGCGCCGAGCACGGCCGCCGCCTCGCGCAGCCGTCCGTCCACCGCCCGCAGCACCGGCAGCATCGTCCGTACGACGAAGGGCACGCCGACCAGCGCCTGCGCCAGCGGCACCAGGATCCAGGAGGTCCGCAGGTCCAGCGGCGGCTCGTCCAGGGTGATCAGGAACCCGAAGCCGACCGTCACCGCCGACACCCCCAGCGGAAGCATCAGCAGCGCGTCGAAGCCACGCACGAAAAGGCCGCCGCCGAAACGGCCCCCGCGCCGGGTCAGCACCGCCGCCGCGAGCCCTCCGACGAACAGGGCGATGGCGGTGGCGGCCAGGGCGTACTCGAGGGAGTTCCAGACGGCCTCCAGCGGCGGCACCAGGAACGTGCCCCCACCGGCGCCCGCGTCCGTCAACGCCCGGTAGAAGCCGAGTCCGTAGCCGCCCGGCGCGTCGAAGGACCGTTCCACCAGTACGCCCAGCGGCAGCAGGATCAGCAGCGCGACGCTCATGAGCACCCCGCCCAGCAGGCCGCGCTGCGCCCAGCCGCGCGGCCGGTGCGTGGTGCGCGCGGGGTCCACGAGCCGCAGGGCCGTCTCCCGCTTGCGCACGGTCCAGGTGTGCACGCCGAGGATCGCGCCGACGGCGGCGAACTGCACCATCGTCAGGACGGCGGCCGTCGGCAGGTCCAGCAGGTGCGCGGTCTGCCGGTAGACCTCCACCTCCAGGGTGGAGTACGAGGGCCCGCCGAGGATGAGCACGACGCCGAAGGAGCTGAAGGTGAACAGGAACACCATCAGGGAGGCGGCGGCCACCGACGGTGCGAGCGCCGGCAGCGTCACGCGCCGCCACGCCGCGAAGCGCCCGGCGCCCAGCACCCGGGCGGCCTCTTCCTGGCGCGGGTCCAGCTGGGCCCACAGCCCGCCGACCGTCCGTACGACGACGGCGTAGTTGAAGAAGACGTGCGCGAGCAGGATCGCCCACACGGTGGTGTCGAGCCGGACGTCCCACAGCTCGTCCAGCAGCCCGCCCCGGCCCACCAGCGCCAGGAAGGCGGTGCCGACGACGACGGTCGGCAGCACGAACGGAACGGTGACCACCGCCCGCAGCAGCTGTTTGCCCGGGAACTCGAAGCGCGCGAAGACGTACGCGCCGGGGAGCGCGATCAGCAGCGTGAGCACCGTCGACGCGAGCGCCTGCCAGGTGGTGAACCACAGCACGTCCGCGATGTCGGGCCGGACCAGCACCTCGCCGAACCGCCCGAACTGCCAGCCCTCGTCCGTCTTGAGCCCCCGGCCGACGATCGCGGCGACGGGGTAGGCGAAGAACAGCCCGAAGAAGACGAGCGGCACGGCCATCAGAGCAAGTCTGACGGCCGTCGCGCGCCCGGCCTCCTTCGGGGAGTGCTCCGGTACTACTTCACGACGAGCGAGGACCATGTCTTGACCCACTGCTCACGGTTCTTGGCGATGGTCTCCGGGGCGACGTGCTCCGGCTTCTCGACCACCACACCGTGCTTCGTGAACAGCTCCGGCAGCTTCGCGTCCTTGACCACCGGGTTCACGAACATCTTGAGCGGCATGTCCTCCTGGAACTTCTTGCTCACCAGGAAGTCGAGGAGCGCCTTGCCACCCTCCTCGTTCTTCGCGCCCTTCAGCAGACCCGCGAACTCGATCTGGCGGAAGCAGGTGCCGGTGGCGACGCCCGTGGGGGCCTCGGCCGGCTGCGGCTCGCTGTAGAGCACCTCGACCGGCGGGCTGGAGGCGTAGGAGACGACCAGCGGACGGTCGCCCTTGGCCTTCTTGCCGCCCGCGGAGCCGGAGAAGCGCTCGTTGTAGGCCTGCTCCCAGCCGTCGACGACCTCGACGCCGTTGGCCTTGAGCTTGCTCCAGTAGTCCTTCCAGCCGTCCTCGCCGTACTTGCCCACGGAGGCGAGGAGGAAGCCGAGGCCGGGCGAGGAGGTCGCCGCGTTCTCGGTGACCAGCAGGTTCTTGTACTCCGGCTTGATCAGGTCGTCCAGCGTCTGCGGCGGGGCGAGCTTCTTGTCGGCGAAGTACTGCTTGTCGTAGTTGACGCAGATGTCACCGGAGTCGACAGGGGTGACGCGGTGCTCCTTGTCGAGCACGAACTCCGGCTTCACCTCGGCCAGGCCCTTGGCCTCGTAGGGGGTGAAGATCCCGTTGTCGAGGGCGCGCGAGAGAAGCGTGTTGTCGACGCCGAAGAAGACGTCGCCGCGCGGGGAGCCCTTGGTGAGGATCTCCTGGTTCAGGGCCGCGCCGGCGTCGCCGGACTTCAGCCTCTTGACCGTGTAGCCGCTCTGCTGCTCGAACTCCGCCAGGACCGCGTCGGTCACGTCGAAGGAGTCGTGGGAGACGAGCGTGACGGTCTTGGACTTCGGGGCGTCGCTCGCCCCGGCGGGCTTGTCCTTGGCGTCGCCGCCGCAGGCGCTGAGCGTGGTGACGCCGAGCGCGGCCGCGAGCGCGGCGCCCGCGATCTTCTTGGTGGTGCTCACTGGTGATTCCTCCTGGGAAGTCCAGGAGAAGACGCGGCCCCGCCCGGCGCTCTCTCCGAGCGGACGCCGGGCAGGGCGCAACAGCTTGAGTGGTGACCGAACTTCCTACCCCGAATGACCGGGGCGAGGTTCAGAGGGTCTGCGGTGACGGATACCGCACTCTCAGCGCTGTGGCGCTCCCCTGTCGGAATATGAAATTGGTTCGGCCACAGGGTACCCCCGTGGCCGATTACGCCCGGTCGCGGGCCGGATCTAGCGCTCCGAGGCCGCCAGCTGGCCGCACGCGCCGTCGATCTCCTGGCCGCGGGTGTCCCGTACGGTCACGGGCACGCCGTGCCGTGCGATGGCCTCGACGAAGGCCTTCTCGTCCTCGGGGCGCGAGGCGGTCCACTTCGAGCCCGGCGTCGGGTTCAGCGGGATCAGGTTGACGTGCACGCGCTTGCCCTTGAGCAGCTTGCCCAGCAGGTCGCCGCGCCAGGCCTGGTCGTTGATGTCGCGGATCAGCGCGTACTCGATGGAGATCCGGCGGCCGGACTTCTCGGCGTACTCCCAGGCCGCGCCGAGGACCTCGCGCACGTTCCAGCGGGTGTTCACGGGGACCAGGGTGTCGCGCAGCTCGTCGTCCGGCGCGTGCAGCGAGACGGCGAGGCGGCACTTGAAGCCCTCGTCGGCGAAGCGCAGCATGGCCGGGACCAGGCCGACGGTGGAGACGGTGATACCGCGCTGCGACAGGCCGAGGCCGTCGGGCTCCGGGTCGGTGAGGCGGCGGATGGATCCGATCACCCGGTTGTAGTTGGCCAGCGGCTCGCCCATGCCCATGAAGACGATGTTCGACAGCCGGGCCGGGCCTCCGGGCACCTCGCCGTCGCGCAGCGCGCGCATGCCGTCGACGATCTGGTGCACGATCTCGGCGGTGGAGAGGTTGCGGTCGAGGCCTGCCTGGCCGGTGGCGCAGAACGGGCAGTTCATGCCGCAGCCGGCCTGCGAGGAGATGCACATGGTGACCCGGTCGGGGTAGCGCATCAGGACGGACTCGACGAGCGTGCCGTCGTGCAGCTTCCACAAGGTCTTGCGCGTGGTGTCGTTGTCGCAGCTGATGTGCCGGACGACGTTCATCAGGTCCGGCAGCAGCTCCTGCTGGAGCTTCTCCCGCGAGCTCGCCGGGATGTCGGTCCACTCGGCCGGGTCGTGCGCGTACCGGGAGAAGTAGTGCTGGGAGAGCTGCTTGGCCCGGAACGGCTTCTCACCGATGGCGGCCACCGCCTCGCGGCGCTCGGCCGGGGTGAGGTCGGCGAGGTGCCGGGGCGGCTTCTTGACCCCGCGAGGGGCGACGAAGGTGAGCTCTCCCGGAACAGGGCGGGCCATGGCAGGTACTCCTTGTAAGACGAAAGGCGCGCCGCAGAAGCAGCGCGCCCTTCAAGAGTAACCGCCCGGCGTGTGACGACGTCTTTCCGCAGGTCAGCCCGTACCCACGAAGGCCGCCAGCAGCAGCGCTGCAACCGATCTGCGGCTCCGCCGCCTGGCACCGGAGCCGTCGGCAGCAGGGCTCAACCCGTACCGACAAAGGCCGCCAGCAGCAGCCACACCACCGGAGCCGTCGGGAGCAGCGAGTCGAGCCGGTCCATGATGCCGCCGTGGCCCGGGAGCAGGGTGCCCATGTCCTTGATGCCCAGGTCCCGCTTGATCATCGACTCGCCGAGGTCGCCCAGGGTGGCGCTGACCGCGACCGCGAGGCCCAGCAGCAGGCCCTGCCACCAGGAGCCGCCGTCGATCAGGAACTCCATGCACAGCGCGCCGGCCGCCATCGCGAAGGCCACCGCGCCGAAAAGCCCTTCGCGGGTCTTGCCGGGGCTGATGCGCGGCGCGAGCTTGGTCTTGCCGAAGCGCCAGCCGACCGCGTACGCCCCGGTGTCGCTGACCACGGTCAGGACCAGGAAGGTGACCACCCGCTGGGGGCCGTCGTCGGCCGTGAGCAGCATCGCGACGAAGGTCGCCAGGAAGGGCACGTAGAACGCCGCGAAGACGCCCGCCGTGACGTCCTTGAGGTAGTCGGCGGGCGGTTCGGTCATCCGCCACACCAGGACGGCGAGGGCGGTCAGTGCCATCGCGACCCAGGCGCCCTCGGCCCCGCGGACGTATCCGGCGATGACCATGGCGGCGCCACCGACCGCGAGCGGGACCAGCGGCGCCTTGATGCCCTTCTTCTCCTGGAGCCGGGAGGTGAGTTCCCACAGACCCACGACGACCGCGACGACGATGACGCCGACGAAGACCGCCTTGACGATGAACAGCGACGCGAAGATCACCGCACCGAGGCCGACGCCGACCCCTATGGCGGCACGCAGATCCCGCCCCGCGCGCTTCTTCGGCGGCGGGGGCGACGCATCATGCGGCTGCGGGGCCTGCGGAGGCGGGGGGCTGGGCATGGGCTCCTGCGGCGGCGTCTCGGCGCGGAACAGGGGGCCGCCGAGAGCGGCGGCCCCCCGATCGCGTGCTTCCCGGTCGTCGAAGGCACGGCCGGCGGCATCGGGCACGATGGGCATGGGCCGAGTCTGCGGGCCCACCAGCGCATCGTATGCGGGACCCGCCGGAACCGGCTCCGTCGCCCAGGGAGAGTCGTTCATCAGACCTCGAGGAGCTCGGATTCCTTGTGCTTGAGCAGCTCGTCCACCTGCGCGACGTACTTCGCGGTGGTGTCGTCGAGCTCCTTCTCCGCGCGGCGCACCTCGTCCTCGCCGGCCTCCTTGTCCTTGACGAGCTTGTCAAGGGCGTCCTTCGCCTTGCGGCGGATGGCGCGGAGCGAGATCTTGGAGTCCTCGGCCTTGGTACGCGCGACCTTGATGTACTCCTTGCGGCGGTCCTGCGTCAGCTCGGGGAAGTTCACCCGGATGATGCTGCCGTCGTTGCTCGGGTTCACACCGAGGTCGGAGTCACGGATCGCCTGCTCGATGTTGCGCAGGGCGCTCTTGTCGAACGGGGTCACGATCGCCATGCGCGGTTCGGGCACGGAGAAGGAGGCGAGCTGGTTGATGGGCGTGATGGCGCCGTAGTAGTCCGCCACGATCTTGTTGAACATCGCCGGGTGCGCACGACCGGTGCGAATCGCGGCGAAGTCTTCCTTGGCGACGACGACGGCCTTTTCCATCTTCTCCTCGGCCTCGAGGAGGATCTCTTCGGTCACCACGTGCTCCTGCATGTCTTGAATGGATGGTTCAGGCGGGCGGGGCGGTGCGGGCCGCCCGGACCAGGCCGGACCGGCCCGGCTGCGGAGTGCTCAGGCCCGGGTGCCCTGGTCGCTCACGAGCGTCCCGATCTTCTCACCCTTGACGGCTCGGGCGATATTGCCCTCGGCGAGCAGTTCGAAGACCAGGATGGGCAGCTTGTTGTCGCGGCACAGCGTGATGGCGGTGGCGTCGGCGACCTTCAGGTCCCGGGACAGCACCTCGCTGTACTCCAGCGCGTCGAACTTCACCGCGTCCGGGTTGGTCTTCGGGTCGGAGTCGTAGACCCCGTCGACGCCGTTCTTGCCCATGAGGAGCGCCTCGGCGTCGATCTCCAGGGCGCGCTGGGCGGCCGTGGTGTCGGTGGAGAAGTACGGCATGCCCATGCCGGCGCCGAAGATGACGACGCGTCCCTTCTCCAGGTGCCGGACGGCCCGCAGCGGGATGTACGGCTCCGCGACCTGGCCCATGGTGATGGCCGTCTGGACGCGGCTGTCGATGCCCTCCTTCTCCAGGAAGTCCTGGAGGGCGAGGCAGTTCATGACGGTGCCGAGCATGCCCATGTAGTCGGAGCGGGCCCGGTCCATGCCGCGCTGCTGCAGCTCGGCGCCGCGGAAGAAGTTGCCGCCGCCGATGACGATCGCGATCTCCGCGCCGTCACGGACCACGGCCGCGATCTCACGGGCGATGGCGTGCACGACGTCAGGGTCGACGCCCAGTCCGCCGCCGCCGGAGAAGGCTTCGCCGGACAGCTTCAGCATGAAGCGGCGGCCCTTCTTGCCGTGGTCGTTCTTGTCGTCGGAAGCGGTGTGGGGGTCCACGCCCTGATTCATGGGTATCTCCTCGTGCACATACGAAGAAGGCCATTGCCGGTGGGTCCTTGCGGTTCCCTCTGCGGCAATGGCCTCCTCGTCAGATCTGCGGTCGTCCTGCGCGAGCGCGGACGACTGCTTCAGACCCTACCGGGGTCCGGTGTCCGTCGCGTACGGACGGACTCAGATGCCGACCTTGATGCGGGCGAAGCGCTTCAGGGTGACACCGGCCTCGTCCAGAACCTTCTGGACGGACTTCTTGTTGTCCAGCGCGTACGGCTGGCCGAGCAGCGTGACGTCCTTGAAGAAGCCGTTCACGCGACCCTCGACGATCTTGGCGATCGCGGCCTCGGGCTTGCCCTCGGCGCGGGTGACCTCTTCGGCGACGCGACGCTCGGACTCGACGACCTCGGCCGGGACGTCCTCACTGGTGAGGTACTTCGGCGCGAAGGCGGCGATGTGCTGCGCGATGCCCTTGGCAAGGTCGGCGTCGGCCTTGTCCAGCTCGACCAGAACACCGATCTGCGGCGGCAGGTCGGGCATGGTGCGGTGCATGTACGAGGCCACGAAGGCGCCCTCGTACTGCGCGAAGCGGTCCAGGACGATCTTCTCGCCGAGGTTGGCGTTGGCCTCGTCCACGAACGCCTGGACGGTCTTGCCGGGCTCGATCTCGGACGCCAGCAGCGCCTCGATGTCGGCCGGGGACGTCTTGGCCACGTGGGCGGCGAGCTGGTCGGCGACGGCCAGGAACTTCTCGCTCTTCGCGACGAAGTCGGTCTCGCACTTCAGCTCGAGGATGACACCGGTGGTGGCGTCCTCGGAGATGAGGGAGGTGACCGCACCGTTCTCGGCGGAACGGCCCTCGCGCTTGGCGACACCCTTCAGGCCCTTGACGCGCAGGATCTCGTTGGCCTTGGTGACGTCACCGTCGGCCTCGACGAGCGCGTTCTTGCAGTCCAGCATGCCGGCGCCGGTGAGCTCGCGGAGCTTCTTGACGTCAGCGGCGGTGTAGTTCGCCATGAGTCTGTGATTCTCTCTCGAAGTCGTAGATCTACGGGCTGGGGGCCCCTCCCAGCGGTAGCTGGGGGATGGCGGAGGGGCCGCGCTCGTGGCGCGGCTCCCCCGCCGTCATCGTCCGTGCTGTGAGTGCCCGGCGGGTGAACGCCGGGCGCTCTCAGTGGGTCAGGCCTGCTCGGCGTCGGCGGCCGGAGCCTCGACAGCAGCCTCGGTGGGCGCGGCCTCAGCGGCCGGAGCCTCGACGACAGCCTCGGCGTCGGCGGCCGGAGCCTCGACAGCGGCCTCGGCCGCGGGGGCCTCGACCGACTCGTCGGAGGCAGCCTTCTTCTCGCCCTCGAGGAGGTCGCGCTCCCACTCGGCGAGCGGCTCGGCAGCGGCCTTCTCGCCCGGCTTCGAGTCGCCGGTCGCAGCGCCGGAGCGGGCGATGAGGCCCTCGGCGACGGCGTCGGCGATCACGCGGGTGAGCAGGGTGACGGAGCGGATCGCGTCGTCGTTGCCCGGGATCTTGTAGTCGACCTCGTCGGGGTCGCAGTTGGTGTCGAGGATCGCGACGACCGGGATGTGGAGCTTGCGCGCCTCACCGACGGCGATGTGCTCCTTCTTGGTGTCGACGATCCAGACGGCGCTGGGGACCTTCGACATCTCGCGGATACCACCGAGGGTCTTCTCCAGCTTGATCTTCTCGCGAGAGAGGACCAGGAGCTCCTTCTTGGTGAGACCCGAGGCGGCGACGTCCTCGAAGTCGATCGCCTCAAGCTCCTTCAGACGCTGAAGGCGCTTGTAGACGGTGGAGAAGTTGGTGAGCATGCCACCCAGCCAGCGCTGGTTGACGTACGGCATACCCACGCGCGTCGCCTGCTCGGCGATGGCTTCCTGGGCCTGCTTCTTGGTACCGACGAACATGATGGAGCCACCGTGCGCGACGGTCTCCTTCACGAACTCGTAGGCGCGGTCGATGTACGACAGCGACTGGAGCAGGTCGATGATGTAGATGCCGTTGCGCTCCGTGAAGATGAAGCGCTTCATCTTCGGGTTCCAGCGGCGGGTCTGGTGACCGAAGTGGACGCCGCTTTCCAGCAGCTCCCGCATCGTGACGACGGCCATGGCCATCTCCTTGTTTCTCGGTTTGGTTCCTGACGCCCCACCGCGCCCTGCCCCGACAAAGGGACCGAGAGGCGCTTCCACCTGACCTGTGACCGGTCGGCGCTGGGGCGTGCGAAGTCGACCCGGTGACCCGGATCGCCACAAGAAGTGTACGGGACCCGGCGGTATGCCGGGTGACGCCGTTGTCCACAACCCCCCGGTTGTCCACAGGCGCGGACGCCCGTCGGCTCCCGCGCGGGACGCTGTGGGACATGACGACACTGCTGCTGACCCTGCTCCTGACCGTGGCCCAGGCCTTCACCTCGGGGGTGCGGCCCCTGCCCGCGCCCCTGTCCGTGGCGCGCTGGTGGGACCCGCCGCCGACTCCGTACGCGGCGGGGCACCGGGGTGTGGACCTGTCGGCTCCGGTGGGCGCGGAGCTGCGTGCCGTCGGCCCGGGGCGGGTCCACTACGCCGGGCAGGTCGCCGGCCGCGGGGTCCTCTCGCTCACGCTCCCGGGTGGACTGCGCACGACGTACGAGCCGGTCCGGCCACTGGTCTCGCAGGGCGAGGCGGTCACGGCGGGCCAGGTCGTGGCGGTGCTCACGGCGGGCGCCCACTGCCCGGGCCCCTGCCTGCACTGGGGGCTCCTGGCCGGCGAGGTCTACCTCAATCCGCTGACGCTGCTCCCCCGCCCCACCCCGCGCCTCCTGCCGGGCACGCTGTCCGCGGCGGCGGGCGGGGATCAGCCCCGCACGCCCCGCAGGGCCATGGCGACGGCGGCTTCGGTGATGACGGCCGGGTCCTCGGCGGCGCCGAGTTCGATGCGCCGGACGGCGGCGTCCACGACCCCTTGCAGCAGCATCGCGGCCAGGCGCGGCTCCGCGTGTCCCAGCGCGCCCAAGGCCTCGACGATCATGGCCACCAGGCCGCCGTGCGCCGCGCGGATCTTCTCCCGCGCGGCCGCGTCCAGCTCGCTCGCCGAGATCGCCACCACCGCCCGGTGGCGGCGGTCCCCCACCAGCCCCAGCTGGCTGCGCACGTAGGCCTCGATCTTCGCCTCCGGCGTCCGCGCCTCTTCCATCGCCGCCTCGATCTCGGCGGCCCAGACGGGGAAGTCCACCGCGCACAGCTCTTCGACGACGGCCGCTCGCGACCGGAAGTACTCGTACACGGACGACCGGGCGAGCCCGGTCCGCTCGGCGAGGGCGGGGAAGGTCAGCGCTTCCGTCCCGCCTTCGGACAACAGGGAGCGCGCCGCGTCCAAGAGGGCGCCGCGCTGCATCGACCGGTGCTCGGCCACGGAGGCCGCTCGAATCCTGGGCACGCCACCACTCTACGGAGGTTGGCAAGGCCGGTGCGGGGGCCGCCGGCTCACCGGCCGACATCCGCCAGCTTGGCCCGGAGCTGAAGCACCGATTTGGTGTGGATCTGGCTGACCCGGCTCTCGGTGACACCCAGCACGTTGCCGATCTCGGCGAGCGTGAGGCCCTCGTAGTAGTAGAGGGTCACGACCGTCTTCTCGCGCTCCGGAAGGGTGTTGATGGCTCGCGCGAGCAGTCTGCGCAGCTCGCGGTCCTCGGCCACCTCCACCGGGTTGTCGGCGGCGTGGTCCTCCAGGGTGTCCATCAGCGAGAGGCGGTCTCCGCCTTCGCCGCCCGCGTGCAGCAGCTCCTCCAGGGCCACGACGTTGGCCAGCGACAACTGGCTGAAGACGGCGTGGAGTTCCTCCACTCCGATCCCCATCTCCCCGGCGACCTCACCCTCGGTCGGGGTGCGCCGCAGCTGGGCCTCCAGCGTGGCGTACGCCCGTTCCACGGCCCGCGCCTTCTGCCGCACGGAGCGCGGAATCCAGTCCAGCGCCCGCAGTTCGTCGATCATCGCGCCGCGGATCCGCGTGATGGCGTACGTCTCGAACTTGATGGAGCGCTCGATGTCGAACTTCTCGATGGCGTCGATCAGTCCGAAGACCCCGGAGGAGACGAAGTCGGCCTGTTCCACATTGGGCGGCAGGCCGACGCTGACCCGGCCGGCCACGTACTTGACCAGCGGCGAGTAGTGCAGGATCAGCTGCTCCCGCAGCCGCTCGTCACCCGAGTCCTTGTACGAGCGCCAGAGCACGTCCAGGGACGAGGGCGCGGTGGACCGCACGCTGCCACGGGCAGCGGGGGGCACCGCAGCGCGGTCGGACCCTGAGGTGTGCTGGGGCATGCTTCGCCTTTGCCGGAGCCGGATTCCTTGGGAGCGTAGCGTGACGGAAGTGTCGCGGTGCGCGAAGAGTACGGGATCCCGTGGGAGGGCCGGGGCGGCCCGGCTCGCGCGGGCGACCCGGGACCGGCGCCTGGCGCACGGTCCCGGCGGGTGCCACCGGGAAGACCGCGTCTCTCATCGCCTTCACTCTTTCACCGGAACGCCCCAGGTCAACTACCGCCTCGCCGGGTGGCTCCGGATTGCGCCCCCTCTCCGGGTGCCCGCCTGGTCAACTGCCAGTCGTCGCCCTGCCGTTCGACGAACCCCAGAGAGTGAAGTTCGTACAGTCTGCCGATGACTTCATCGGTGTCGGTGCCCGCGGCGAGGGCGATCTCGTCGAGCGCCGCGGGCCGTCGGGCGGGGAGTGCTTCGAGCACGCGGGCCGTGTCCCGGTCCAGCAGGTCCCGGGCGAGCACCGGGCCGCGCCGCTCGGGCGCCAGCTCGCCCATGTCGCCGACCAGCTCGACCACCTCGGCGGCGTCGGTGACGAGCACCGCCTCACCGCGCAGGAGTTCGTGCACCCCGGCCGAGAGCCCGCTGGTGGCGGGACCGGGGACGCCTATGGTGAGGCGGCCCAGCTGCTGGGCCCGCCGGGCGGTGACCAGGGAGCCGCTGCGGTGCGCCGCCTCGACGACGACCGTTCCCCGGGTGAGGGCGGCGATGACACGGTTGCGCAGTACGAACCGGCTCGGGGTCGGGTGGCTGCCGGGCGGCAGTTCGCCGAGCACCAGCCCCTGGCCCGCGATCCGGCCGAGCAGCCCGGCGTGACCGCGGGGGTAGCCCACGTCCACCCCGCAGGCCAGCACCGCCGCCGTGGCGCCGCCGGAGGCCAGGGCGCCCCGGTGGGCGGCGCCGTCGATGCCGTACGCCGCCCCCGAGACCACCACCCAGCCGCGCTCGGCGAGCCCCGCGGCCAGGGTCTGCGCCATGTGGGCACCGTACGGAGTGCAAGCCCGGGCTCCGACCACGGCGACCGAGCGCAGCGCCCAGGTCCGCAGATTGGGCCGGCCCCGCAGCCACAGTCCGACGGGCCGGGAGTCGCCGAGGTCGTCGAGCTGCGTCGGCCACTCCGCGGAGCCGGGGCAGACGAACCGGCCGCCCGACTCGGCGGAGGCCGCCAGGTCGCGACGGGGTTCGGCGAGGGCGGCCCGTCTGCGGTACCCGGCGAGCCGCTCGGGCCCGACCCCGGTCAGCGTCCCGGGCTCCGGTTCGGGGCCGGTCAGCAGCCGTATCAGCCCGACGGCGCCGAACGTGCGCAGCCAGCGCCCGCCGTGCTCGTCCCCCGGCTCCAGGACCCTGGTCAGCGCGGCCCTGGCCAGGAACTCCACGTCGGGCCGCGGCAGCGGCTCCCCGGCGGGCGTCATGACCCGGCCCCCATGGCGAGCACCGCTCCGCGGGCGATCCCGGTGCGCAGCTCCAGCGCGACGGCCACGTCGAGCACGTCGGGCCGGTCCCGCCCCCGCAGGTCGGCCACGGTCCAGGCGACCCGCAGCACCCGGTCCAACCCCCGTGCGGTGAGCATCCCGCGCTCCATGTCCCGCTCGGCCTGGGCCAGGGCGCCCGGCCCGGCCGGCCAGCGGGTGCGCAGCTCGTGCCCGGGAACCTCGGAGTTGAGCCGCCACGGGGTGTCGGCGAGCCGGGCGGCGGCCCGGTCGCGGGCTTCCCGGACCCGGGCGGCGACCGTCTCGGTGGACTCGCCCCGGCCGCCCTGGCCGAGCAGGTCGGAGCGGGTGACCGGCTCGACCTCGACCCGCAGGTCCACCCGGTCCAGCAGGGGTCCGGACAGCCGGGCCTGGTAGCGCCGGATCACCGAGGCGGGGCATTCGCAGCCGGCCCCGTTCAGGGTGTGCCGTCCGCAGGGGCAGGGATTGGCCGCGAGGATCATCAGGAACCTGGCCGGCAGCCGTACCACCCCGGCGGCCCGGGCGATCACCACGTGCCCCGCCTCCAGGGGCTGGCGCAGGGCGTCCAGCACCTTGCCGCTGAACTCGGCGGCCTCGTCCAGGAAGAGGACCCCTCTATGTGCCAGGGAGACCGCCCCGGGCCTGGGAATCCCGGCCCCGCCGCCGACCAGGGACTGCATCGTGGCGGAGTGGTGCGGGGCGCAGTACGGGGGCCGCCCGACCAGCGGTTCGCCGGGCGGCAGGATTCCCGCGACCGAGTGGACCGCGGTCACCTCCAGGGAGTCCTGTCGGGTGAGCGGCGGCAGGATCCAGGGCAGCCGCTCGGCCAGCATGGTCTTGCCCGCGCCCGGGGGCCCGCTGAGGAAGAGGTGGTGGCCCCCGCAGGCCGCGACCTCCAGAGCCCGGCGGGCGCTGTGCTGCCCGGCGACATCGGCGAGGTCGGGGAAGTCCCGGGCCTCGCCCCCGGCGCGGGAGATGCCCGTACCGAGTCCGGCGCCCGGCACCACGAGCCCGGCCAGCATCGCGTCCGGGCGCCCCAGCCGGTCCGGCGGCTCCTCCTCGGGCACCTCCCCGTCGGTCAGCACCGCGATCAGCTGCCGCAGGCTGCGCACGCCCAGCACCGAGACGTCCGGTACCAGCGTGGCCTCGGCGGCGCACTGCTGCGGCACCACCACCTGCCGGTATCCGGCTTCGGCGGCGGCGAGCACCGCGGGCAGGATCCCCCGCACCGGGCGCACCCGGCCGTCCAGGCCCAGCTCCCCGATGAGGACGAGGTCGGCGATGACACCGGGGTCGATCACCTCGGCGGCGCCCAGGACCGCGATGGCCACGGCGAGATCGAAATGGGCGCCGGCCTTCGGCACGGACGCCGGGCTGAGCCCCACCGTGAGCTTCTTCTGCGGCCACGGCGCGCCGGAGTTCGCCACGGCGGCCCGCACCCGGTCCCGGCTCTCGACCAGAGTCTTGTCGGGCAGCCCCACCAGGGTGAAGGCCGCCACGCCCGGCTCCAGATCGGCCTGGACCTCGACCACTACGCCCTCGACGCCCACCAGGGCCACCGAACAGGCTCGGGCGAACCCCATCAGGCCACCCCCCGGACGTGCTCCACCACGGGCGCACCGCGCCGCGGCAGCAGGATTCCGACCAGGTCGATCCGTACGCCGCCGGGCGGTGGTCCCCCGTGGTCGGCGAGCCAGCGCCCGGCGAGGCGCCGCAAGCGCTCCGCCTTGCCGGCCCGGACCGCGGCCATGGGGTGTTCGAAGTCCCCGGCGCGCCGCGTCTTGACCTCGCACACGACGAGGGCGTCCCCGTCCCGCGCGACGATGTCGATCTCCCCGCTGCGGCAGCGCCAGTTCCGCGCGATCACCGTCATCCCGGCCTCGGTCAGCCGCCGGGCCGCGAGCTCCTCGCCGTACCGCCCCAATGCCTGCTGTGCCACGCCCTTCGCGTTCATCCGGCACCACCTCCGGCACCGACGATCCCGCGTCCCAGCCCACCGAGTGGATCTTGGTGGACAACCGGGGCATTGTGGAAAACCCCCTCACCCGCAGGGGTGAGAGGACATCAGGCCGAGGGCAGTTCGAGGTCGCTCTTGTTGAGCTCCTCGATGTTCACGTCCTTGAAGGTCAGCACCCGCACCTGCTTGACGAAGCGGG
The DNA here is from genome assembly GCF_053591315.1 of Streptomyces sp. NPDC003042. Lineage (NCBI taxonomy): Bacteria > Bacillati > Actinomycetota > Actinomycetes > Kitasatosporales > Streptomycetaceae > Streptomyces > Streptomyces sp. NPDC003042. The sequence continues at coordinate 69,052 of NZ_JBSFTP010000005.1, read as the reverse complement.
CCGGCCGGTACATGTCCCAGACCCAGGCGTCTGCCATCGACACCTCGAAGAAGACCTCCCCCTGGACCGAGTGCACCTGCATCTCGTAGTCGTTGGTGAGGTAGAAACGACGTTCGGTCTCGATCACATACTTGAACAGCCCGACGACGTCGCGGTACTCGCGATAGAGCTTCAGCTCCATCTCGGTCTCGTACTTCTCGAGGTCCTCGGCGCTCATGGCATGTTCCCCTTCAGCCGTGCGTCCCCCTATTGTGCGCCAGCGCCCCGCGCCCCTAAACGATTTCCGGGGCCAGGACCACCGGTGCACCCGGAGGACCGTCGTCGAGCAGTGTGCGAAGCAACTCGGCGAGTCTGGTCGGGTACACCGTCTCACGCGCCGAGAGAAGTTCCTCGGAGGTCCACCACCTCGCCCCCGACACGCTGCGTCGCTCCAGGTCGGTGAGCCCGCCCAGCCCGGCCACCGTCTGATCGGTACGGGCGAGGAAGTACCACTCGTCCTGCTCCCAGCGCCTCCCGTCGAAGGGGAAGGCGCAGTACCGGTGCCACAGCACCGGCCCCAGCCGCACCTCTGTGATCCCGGTCTCCTCCGCCAGCTCCCGCAGCGCGGCCTGCTCCCGGGTCTCGGTCCCCTCCAGCCCGCCGCCCGGCGTGAACCACCAGTCGTCGGCCGGGTTCCCCGGCTCGAAGCCGTGCAGCAGCAGGATCCGGTCCTCGGGATCCAGCAGGATCACCCGGGCCACCTTGCGGAGCACCACCGGCCCGGCCCCGGCAGGCTCAGCGGCCACCGGACCGCTCCCGCCGCCGCCCGCGCCCCAGGACCCGTACGACCGGCCCGTACGCGGCCCCCAGCACCACCAGGGCCCCTCCGGCCACCACCGCGGCCAACTGGAGGGGCAACGGCCCGGGCCGCGAGATCCCCCCGGGCAGGGCGGCGTAGGCGTCCGTCCGCTCCAGCATCTTCATCGACGGCCAGGCCAGCGCGTCGACGCGGGCGCTGACCGCCGATCGCGGCACCGTCCCCTGACCGGCTTCCTGGAGGTGCGCCCGGGAGTCGATCGAGGCTCCTCGCCGGTCGCCCAGCAGGAAGAGGTTGCCCTCGGGCACCTTCACCTCGAAGGGGCTGCCGGAGGCCGTCCCGGACGCCGCGTCCTGCGGACCGCTCCGCGGGAGGTCGAGATAGGGCTCGTCCAGCTCCTTGCCGTTCACGCTCAGCCGGCCGCCCTGGCCGCAGCAGCTCACGGTGTCGCCACCCACGGCGACGACCCGCTTGACCATGGGCGAGTCGCTCCACATGGAATCAGTAAAGACGACCACGTCCCCGCGCCGCACGTCGCCGCCCTCGATCCGCTGCGCGAGCACGCGGTCGCCGGGATTCACCGTCGGCACCATGGAGTCCGTCGGCACGGTGTACGGCTGGTACACGACCGCTCCCCAGACGAAGCCGCCGAGGAAGAGCACAAAGCCGATGGCCACGGCGAGACCCGACAACGTGTTGCCGAGACCGCCGCGGCCATCCTTGCCACCGCGTATCGAATGAGATGAATCCGTACCGCTCGCGCGCGTTCCGCCCATTGCAGCGCCCCCACACTTCGGAGATCGTCGACCTGGGCGGAACCCTACCCGGCGGTACTCCCGCTGGTCAGCCTCCGCCTGCGCCACAGGACGACGGGAACCGCGCCCGCGAGTCCCAGCGCTGCCGGGCCGAGCCCCACCGGCGCGAGTCCGGCGGCCCCGAGGCCGAGCGCGACCGCCGCGGCCTGGTTGCCGATGCCCGGCTGGTCGAAGGTGTCCGGTACCGGCAGGGTGGACCAGCGGGTGACCGGCCACGCGACCACCACGGCGCGCCCGACGACCTTGTCGACCGGGACGAAGCCCTGGGTGGATTCCTGCATGTGGAAGCGGGAGTCCCGGGAGTTCTGCCGGTGGTCGCCCATCACCCAGATCTTGCCCTTGGGCACGGTGATCGGTCCGAAGGGCATGTCGTCGCACGCGGTGTTGCCGGGGAAGACGTACGGCTCGTCCAGCTCCTTGCCGTTGACGACGACCGGTCCGCCCTTCTTGCACTCGACCGTGTCGCCGCCGATGGCGATGGTGCGCTTGATCAGGTCCTTCTCCTCGGCGGACGGCATCAGGCCGATCCAGCTGAGGACCTTCTGCGCGATGTTGGGCTCCGGGGTGGGCTCGTCCCCCAGCCAGTCCGCGGGGTCGTGGAAGACCACGACCTCACCGCGCTCGGGCTCGGAGCCGAACCACGGGGTCAGCTTGTCGACCAGGACCCGGTCACCGCGCTGCAGGGTGTTCTGCATCGAGTCGGAGGGGATCGAGAACGCCTGCACCAGGAAGGTCTTGATCAGCAGGGCCAGCAGCAGTGCGATACCGACGAGGAGCGGGAGCTCCTTCCAGAAGGAGCGGTGCGGGCGCTCGACGGCACCGTCGTGCTCGGCTTCGCCCCCGACGGCATCGTCCGGCCGCTCCCCACCCTCGTCGCGTCCGGATCGTGCGCCTACCGCCACATCCCCCACATCCACTCCTCAATCGGAAAAGTCGCCGCCCGCTCCGGATCAGAAACGGGCCCTCCCCTCCCCTAACGAGCGGGAGTTCCCTAAGGCGCGGGAGACCCAGGACACACTATGCGAACGCCGTACCCCCACGGCGCCGACGAGGTTCCCGTCGCCGGCCGCGCCGCGCCTGATCCGGCACGGTGAGGAAGGTGGCGGGCTGCTCCAGCCGGCGCCAGTGACCGAACGGCCAGGCGATCACCACGGCCTCCCCCACCACCTCCTTCACGTCGATCGTGCCCTGGAAGGCCTCGTCGAGGTGGTAGCGGGAATCGGCCGACTTCGCCCGGTGGTCGCCCATCACGAAGAACCGCCCCGCCGGCACCCGCACCTCGAAGCTGATCTCCGAAGGAGCATCGCCGGGAAACACGTAAGGCTCATCGAGAGGCGCTCCATTGACGGTCACCCGGCCCCTGCCGTCACAGCACTTCACGGTGTCCCCGCCGACGCCGATGACCCGCTTGATCAGATCCTGCTCGTCGGCCGAGGGCAGCAGTCCGATGAACGTCAGGACCTGCTTGGCCTGTTTCACACCGGCCGGCTCGGGAGCCGGCCGGCCCACGTCGCCCGTGAGCCAGCCGCCCGGATCCTTGAACACGACGACGTCGCCCCGCTCCACCTCGGAGCCGAACCACGGCGTCAGCTTGTCCACCAGCACCCGGTCGCCGATCCGGATCGTCTCCTCCATCGATCCGGACGGGATGAAGAAGGCCTGCACCAGGAACGTCTTGAGCACCAGGGCTATGCACAGCGCCGCCACCACCAGCAGCGGCAGCTCGCCCACCCGGCGGGTACGCCTGCGCCGCCGGACCCGGCGCGCCACCCGGCGCCGCTCGGCCCGGCCGCCACTTTCGGCCACCGCGGCCACGGGAGGGGGAGCGGGAGCCGCCGCGCGCTTCGGCAACGGTTCGGGGGCGCGTCCGCCTCGCCGCCGGCCCCGGTTACCCATGCCCGCCGCCGCCCGTGCCGGGTACCGAGCCCCAGCGGGAGACCGGCCAGCCGATCCAGTCGGCGCGCCCGATCACCTTCTCCACCGGCACCATGCCCCCTCCCGGCTCCCCCAAGTGGTCCCGGGAATCCCGGGACTGGGACCGGTGATCACCCATGACCCACAGGGTTCCGAGGGGTACGACGATCCGGAACGGCACCTTCGAGGGCGCGTCGCCGGGGTGCAGATAGCTCTCGTCGACCGGGTCCCCGTTGACCTGGATCCGGCCATCGGCGTCGCAGCACACCACGTCGTCCCCGCCGACGCCCACGACCCGCTTCACGAAGTCGGTGTCGGAGGGCTCCGCGAGCCCGAGCGCCGAGGCCGCGCCGTGCAGCGCCTCACCGACCGGATTGCCCGCGGCGGGTTCGCGTACGAAGGAACCGGTGCCGTCGAAGACGACCACGTCGCCGCGCCGCGGCTGGTCGCCGAAACGGTAGGCCAGCTTGTTGACCAGGACCCGGTCCCCGGTCTCCAGGGTCGGTTCCATCGACCGGCTCGGGATCAGGTAGGGCTGTACGACGAAATTGCTGAACAGCAGCAGGAAGACGGCGCAGATCACGCCGAGCACCCCGGCCCGCCGCCACCCCGGAAACGCAGAACGCGGCCGCCCCTCCCCCTGCTCGGGGGAGGAGTGGCCGCGCTGTGTGAGCTCTGCTTCGGTGTCCATCGGGGGCGAGCCTATCCGGCCAACCCCTGGACCCGGAGGGGAGATCAGCGGTCGCGCTTCTCCTTGATCTTCGCGGCCTTGCCGCGGAGCTCACGGAGGAAGTACAGCTTGGCGCGACGCACGTCACCGCGGGTGACGAGCTCGATCTTCTCGAAGATCGGGGAGTGCACCGGGAAGGTACGCTCCACGCCGACGCTGAAGGAGACCTTGCGGACCGTGAAGGTCTCGGAGACGCCGGCGCCCTGACGGCGGATGACGACACCCTTGAACTGCTGGATACGGGAGCGGTTGCCCTCGATCACGCGGACGTGCACGTTGATCGTGTCACCGGGGCGGAAGGCCGGGACGTCCGAGCGGAGCGCGGCGGCGTTGACGCCATCGAGCAGGTGAGACATGTTGTTCGTCTGCTTTCTTCGCACGACGCCACAGGTCGCCGGTGCGGGTTTCCGTAGAGAATTCGGGAGCCGTGCGGCCTCTCGTACGACGGTCCCCCTGTGGCAGGGGCGTACGTGAGCACACAGCAGCCGCCTATTCTTCCACGGTCTGCGGCCTACGCCAAAACCGGCCGTCCGCGGTGGGCTGCCAGCCGAGGATGCTCAGGACCTCGCGGTCCTTCTTGTCGAAGGCGGAGGCCTCGCAGCGCTCGATCAGATCGGGGCGGTTCCGCGCGGTCCTGCGGAGCGCCTCGTCCCTGCGCCAGCGGGCGATCTTCCCGTGGTGGCCGCTGACCAGAACGTCGGGGATGCCGCGTCCGCGCCACTGCGGGGGCTTCGTGTAGACCGGCCCCTCCAGCAGGTTGGCCATCTCGCCGGGTGCGAAGGAGTCGTCGCGGTGCGATTCGGCGTTGCCCAGCACCCCGGGCAGCAGCCGGGCCACGGCCTCGGTGACGACGAGGACGGCCGCCTCGCCGCCCGCCAGGACGTAGTCGCCGATGGAGACCTCGTACACCGGGATCCGCGTCGCGTACTCGTCCATGACACGGCGGTCGATGCCCTCGTAGCGGGCGGGTGTGAAGATCAGCCAGGGGCGCTCGGAGAGCTCGACGGCCAGTTCCTGGGTGAACGGCCGGCCGCTGGGGGTGGGGACGACCATGACGGGGCCGTGCGCACCGGACTCGTATCCGTCGGCCAGCACCGAGTCCAGCGCCTCTCCCCACGGATCGGTCTTCATGACCATGCCGGGGCCGCCGCCGTACGGGGTGTCGTCGACCGTGTTGTGCCGGTCGTACGTCCACTCCCGCAGGTCGTGCACGTGTACGTCGAGCTGCCCGCGCGCCCGCGCCTTGCCGACGAGGGAGACGTTCAGCGGCTCCAGGTACTCGGGAAAGATCGTGACGACGTCCAGACGCATCAGGCGTCGCCCTCGTTCACCTGGTTGCCCTCATCTACCTTGTTGCCCTCGTCGCCCTCGTCGTCACGCGAGGAGTCGATGACGGCCCGGTCGTCGATCAGACCCGGCGGAGGGGTGATGACGCAGCGCTGCTCCTCCAGGTCGATCTCGGTGACGATCTCCTCGACGAAGGGGATCATCACCTCGGTGCCGTCCGGGCGCTCGACGATGAAGAGGTCCTGCGAGGGCAGGTGGGAGATCTCGGTGATCCGGCCGACCTCCGTGCCGTCGGCGAGCACCACGTCCAGGTCCATCAGCTGGTGGTCGTAGTACTCGTCGGGCTCCGCCGGCATCTCCGTCGGGTCCACGTCGGCGATGAGCAGGACGTTGCGCAGCGCCTCGGCGCCGGTGCGGTCCTTGACCCCGGCGAAGCGCAGCAGCAGCCTCCCGCTGTGCACCCGGCCCGTCTCGATGGTCAGCGGACCCGCCGACGCCGGTTCCGTCCGGAGCACGGCGCCGGGCCCGAGCCGCAGCTCCGGCTCGTCGGTCCGTACCTCGACCGTGACCTCACCCTTGATCCCGTGGGCGCGGCCGATCCGCGCGACTACCAGCTCCACTGTGCCCCTCTTTGCGGCTGAACCGCCGCCGCTCTCGCGGAGGTGGTTGCTCGCCGTCGTGGTTGCTCAATTGATGGTTGCTCAATTAATGGTGCTCTTACCCGTGGGCAGAAACGACTCGGGCCGGGGTGGGCACGAATGCCCTCCCCGGCCCGGGCCGGTGGTTCAACTTCTAGCGGACCTGGTCCACGTCGACGAGGTCGACGCGGATCCCCCGGCCGCCGATGGCGCCCACGACGGTACGCAGTGCACGTGCGGTGCGGCCGTTACGGCCGATCACCTTCCCGAGGTCGTCCGGGTGGACCCGGACCTCGAGCACCTGACCGCGGCGAAGGTTGCGCGAGGCGACCTGCACATCGTCGGGGTTGTCCACAATGCCCTTCACGAGGTGCTCAAGAGCCTCCTCGAGCATGCTCAGGCCTCGGTCGACTCGGCGGCGGCCTCAGCCTCGTCCGCCTTCTTGTCGGCCTTCTTCGCCTTCTGCGTGATGGCCTCGCCCTTGGTCTCGCCGATGCCCTCGAGGGCCTTGGCGAACTCGTCGAAGGTGCGGCGCTTGCTTTCCTTCGTCTCCGGCTGGAGCAGCGGCGCGGGGGCCGGGAGGCCCTTGTGCGCCTGCCAGTCACCGGTCAGCTTCAGGATGGCGAGCACAGCCTCGGTGGGCTGGGCGCCGACGGACAGCCAGTACTGCGCACGCTCGGCGTTGACCTCGATGCGCGACGGGTTGTACGTCGGGTGGTAGATACCGATCTCCTCGATCGCGCGACCATCCCGGCGGGTGCGGGCGTCGGCGACGACGATGCGGTAGTGCGGCTGGCGAATCTTGCCGAGGCGCTTGAGCTTGATCTTGACTGCCACTGGAGTGGTGTCTCCTGAACTTGACGTGGTTGGGCACATGAGATGCCACGTGGGGTTGCGGTACTCGGGTGCCCGATGGACGCGTCAGCCGGAGGAGAGAGGGGTCCTATGCGACTGTCGAGTACAGCTGTCTATTGTGCCATACGCCCGCGGCGCTTCCGAGCGGGAGGAGAGCAGCCCGCCGGCGCGCGGCCCGCCCCGGCTCACGCGACCGCTCAGGAGGCCGCCGCCACCGCCACGTCGGGGATCCGGAACGGCTTCATGCAGCCGCCGCAGACGATCGGCGCCTGGGCGAGCACGGAGGGGACGACCCGTACGTTGCGCCCGCAGTCGCACACCGCCTTGACCCGTACGCCACCGCCGGACGACCCGTGCCGGGCGGCAGGGCCGCGGAAGCTGCGCTTGGTGTCGGCCGCCGTGGCGAGCGTGTGGGCCTTGAGGGCGCGCTGGAGCCGCTCGATGGTGGGGCGGTAGCGTTTCTTGGCCTCGGGGTTGAGCGAGACCAGCGAGAAGCCACTGCTGGGATGCGGCTCCTCGGAGTGGTCCAGGCCCATCTCCTCGGCGATCGCCAGGAATCTGCGGTTGTGGTAGCGGCCGGCCCGCGAGGTGTCGCGGACTCCGCGGGCGGCTGCGATGCCGTGGACTGCCTCGTGCAGCAGTCGCTCGAAGGAGAGCTCGGCGCCACAGGCGGACGAGGACTCTCCGATCAGGGACTCGGGCGCGGCAAGGTCAGGCAGCTCGGGGTGGTACCGCTGAATATCGGCCCACGCCTGCGCCAGCTCTGCGGCGAGAACAGGTGGTGTCGTGCTCACGTCGTGACAACGAGCCGGGGTGCCCCGGTGTTCCGATTCCGGGCCATTCCAAATTTTTTGCACGTACCAGTCAGTTCAGACTCATGCATCCCGAGGAGGACGGGTGCGTCGATCTCAGGAGGAGTCGGTACGTAACGTCGACCGACAAGCATCAGCCCCGGCGCGCGGCACAGGCCGCACGCCGGGGCGTAGTCGGAACCGCTAGTAGGACCGCGCGACGATCGCGACGGTACCGGGCGCGTCGTCAGCCTCCGGAACGGACCCGTCCTCGGCCACCAGGCAGCGCACGGAGACGGCCTGCTCGGCCAGCTTGGCCTCGCCCTCGGGGCCCAGGTCGGCCCACGGGATCCGCGCCCAGCCACCGGCGATGGCCGCCTCGGCGGCCTCCTCGATGGTCGCGACGTCCGACGTACGGGCCTCGCGGCGCTCGCGGGATTCGCGCAGCAGCTGCGCCTGGTCCTCCTCCAGCACCTTGGGCAGCAGGTCGAGCAGCGCGTCGATCCGCACCGGGGTCTTGCCGCCCGGGATGCGGCGGGCCAGCATCGCGGTGCCGGCCTCCAGGTCGCGCGGGCCGATCTCGATGCGGACCGGTACGCCCTTGAGCTCCCAGTCCACGGCGCGGCGGCCGAAGGGGGTGTCGACGCGGTCGTCGACGTGGACGCGGAGGCCGGCGGCCTTCAGCTGCGCACCGAGCTCGCGGACCTTCGTGACGGCCTCGTCGCCCTTGATCGCCATGACGACGACCTGGACGTGGGCCAGGCGCGGCGGGACGCGCAGGCCGTTGTCGTCGCCGTGGGACATGATCAGGCCGCCGACCATGCGGGTCGAGACGCCCCACGAGGTCTGCCAGACGAGCTCCTGCTTGCCTTCCTTCGAGAGGTACTGGGTGTTGAAGGCCTTGGCGAAGTTGGTGCCGAGCTCGTGGCTCGTGCCCAGCTGCAGGGCCTTGCCGTCGCCCATCATGCCCTCGAGGGTGAGGGTGTTGATGGCGCCGGCGAAGCGCTCCTTGGCGGTCTTGCGGCCGAGCACGACGTCGATGCCGAGCACGTTCGTCATGAAGTCGCCGTAGACGTCGCGGTGGATCCGGGCGGCGTAGTCGCGGGCCTCCTCGTAGGTGGAGTGGGCCGTGTGGCCCTCCTGCCAGAGGAATTCGCTCGTACGGAGGAACACGCGCGGGCGCATCTCCCAGCGGACCACGTTGGCCCACTGGTTGATCAGCAGGGGCAGGTCGCGGTAGCTCTGCACCCACTTGGAGAAGTAGTCGTTGATGATCGTCTCGGAGGTGGGCCGGACGACGACCGGCTCTTCGAGCTCCTTGCCGCCGCCGTGCGTGACGACCGCCAGCTCGGGGGCGAAGCCCTCCACGTGCTCGGCTTCCCTCGTCAGGTACGACTGCGGGATGAACAGCGGGAAGTACGCGTTCTGGGCGCCGGCGTCCTTGATCCGGGCGTCCATCTCCTGCTGCATCCGCTCCCACAGGCCGTAGCCGTACGGCCGGATGACCATGGTGCCGCGGACCGGACCATTGTCGGCCAGCTCGGCCTTGTTGATCAGATCCTGGTACCAGCGGGGGAAATCCTCCGCCTGCGGGGTGAGAACGGGTGCCTTTGCCATGGCGCGAATGGTACGGCGCCCGGCGCGCCGAGCGTGAATCGGGTGGCGCACTCCTCTGGACGCGGGGGCGAATGGGGAGTTCCCTGGCAACGGGGGCAAGGGGGCGACATGGAATCAGGAGCGCTCTTTCGATGACACCGATGCCGACGGCCACGCTCGTCGCCCGGGACTGGGCGGAGATCCAGGAGCGGATGCTGGTACCGCTGTACGAGGCGGTCTACGACCGGCTGGAGGTCGGGCCGGGAGACCGGCTGCTCGGGCTGGACTGCGGGGCCGGGCTGGCCCTGCTGCTGGCCGCGGGACGGGGCGCCGACGCCACGGGTGTGGAAGCGGATCCGGCGCGCCGGGCCCTGGCCCGTGAACGGCTGCTGGACGTACTGGCGGCTCCTCCGCCGGCCGCGCGCCCGTACGACGCCCTGCTGGCCTTCTCGCCGGCCCCCGAGGCCCTGGCCGCGGCGCTGCCGGCCGTCCGGCGGGGCGGGGCCGTGGTGCTGGCCGACTGGGGCCCGGCGGAGCGCTGCACGGTCCCGGCGGTGCTGGGCGGCGGGCCGGCGCGGCGGGACCTGGACGCGGTGGTGGAGCGGGCGGGGCTCCGGCCGGACGGATCGGGGCGGGTGTTCTGCCCGTTCGGGTACGCCGATCTGGACAGCGCGGTGCGCGGGCTGCTGTCGACGGGGCTCTTCGACGGCGCCGCCGATCCCGCGCTGGCGGAGAAGGAGCTGTCCGAGGCCCTTCACCCGTACGAGCGGCCCGACGGCGCCGTCTGGCTGCCGAACATCTTCCGGTATGTGATCGCCCGGGTGGTCTGACCGGACCGGCCGGACAGGCCTAGACGCTGTCCGGCTTGGCGAGGCGCGGGATGCCCGCCGCCGCGTAGGCGGCGGGTTCGTCCAGGGTCTCGCTGGCCAGGAGGGCCTCCGCCAGGGCGTCGAGCTGCGGGCGGTGCGCGCGCAGGAGGCGGCAACCCTCCTCGTAGCACTCGTCCACGATCCGCCGCATCTCGCGGTCCACCGTGTCGAGGGTGGCGGAGGCGGCGAGCAGGCCGTAGGGACCCTGGGCGTCGGAGGGGATCGCGGTGAGGCGGCCCACGCGCTCGCTCATGCCCCAGCGGCCGACCATGCCGCGGGCGATGTTGGTGACCTGTTCGAGGTCGTTCTCCGAGCCGGTGGTGACGACGTCGTAGACGATCTTCTCGGCCGCCATGCCGCCGAGCGCTCCGATGATGCGGCCGCGCAGGTACTCCTCGGTGTACCCGTACCGGTCCGCGTCCGGGGTCGAGAGGGTGACGCCCAGCGCGCGGCCGCGGGGGACGATGGTGATCTTGCGGACGGGGTCGGCGCCCGGTTGGAGCATGCCCAGCAGCGCGTGGCCGCTCTCGTGGTACGCCGTACGCCGGCGCTCCTCCAGCGGCATCACCAAGGACCGCTCCGCGCCCAGCTGGACCTTCTCCAGGGCGTCGGACAGGTCGCCCTGGGTCACCTGCTTCTGCTTGCGCTTGACGGCGAGCAGCGCGGCCTCGTTGGCCAGGTTGGCCAGTTCGGCTCCCGTCATGCCGGGGGTCATACGGGCCACCTGGGCCAGGTCGACGCCCTCGGCGAGCGGGATGTCGCGGGTGTGGATGCGCAGGATGGCCTCGCGGCCCTCCCGGTCGGGCGGGGAGACCACGACCGTGCGGTCGAAGCGGCCGGGGCGGGTCAGGGCCGGGTCCAGGACGTCCGCCCGGTTGGTGGCGGCGAGGACGACCACGCCCTCCGAGCCCGAGAAGCCGTCCATCTCGGTCAGGATCTGGTTCAGGGTCTGTTCGCGTTCGTCGTGGCCGCCCAGGCCCGCACCGCCGCCCCGGACCCGGCCGATGGTGTCGATCTCGTCGATGAAGACGATCGCTGGGGCCACCTTGCGCGCCTCGGTGAACAGTTCGCGGACCCGGGAGGCGCCGACGCCGACGATCATCTCGATGAACTCGGAGGCGGACGCGGAGAAGAACGGCACCCCGGCCTCGCCCGCGACCGCCCGCGCCAGCAGCGTCTTGCCGGTGCCGGGCGCGCCGGCCAGCAGGACGCCGCCGGGCATCCGGGCGCCCATCTTCCGGTACTCCTGCGGGTTCTTGAGGAAGTCGACGACGTCGTTGAGCTCGCCCTCGACCTCGTCGATGCCGGCGACGTCCTCGAAGGTGGTGCGCTTGGCGCCCTGCTCCAGCTCCACCGGCTTGGGCGGCGCCTTGCGGCCCAGCCCGCCCATGCCGCCCATCGCCGATCCCATCCGGCGGGCGATGAGCAGCCACAGGGCGACGAGGAGCAGCATCGGGGCGAGCGAGATCAGCAGATTGGCCAGGAAGCTGCGCTGCACGACGACCGGCGAGGCGGTGACGGTGACGCCCTTGCCGGTGAGGTTGGACCACAGCTGATCGTCGGCGAAGGCGGGGCGCTGGGTGACGAACTTGGTGTAGTCGCCCTCGCCGTCGGGGTCGGGCTGCTTGTTCTTCAGCTCGCCCTGGATGGCATCGCCCTTGGAGTAGATCTTGGAGACGTTCCCGTCGGTGACCTGCTTGCTGAACTCCGTGTAGGAGATCGTCGGCTCGTCGCCCTCGTTGTAGAACGACAGCACGAGGTTGGTCACCAGGAAGACGATCAGGGCGGCGAGGATCATCCCGCGCCAGCCGCCGGGCATCTTGCGCCGGGGTGGCGGGGTGGGCGGTGCGCCTTCAGAACGCCAGGGTGTGTCGGCCCGGTCGCGCGGCGGTACGGGGGTGGGGTTGGGCACGGGGGGCCTCCTTACGCCGTCCTCCCGGCCGACGATAAGGGACAAACCTGACCAATGCCCCCGCAAAGACGAAGGGCCCCGGCGGTGACGACACCGCCGGGGCCCTTCGCCGCGTTACCCGCGTACGTACTACTTCATGAACTTCTTGAACTCGTCCGGGAGGTCGAACTCGTCGGCGGACCGACCCTCCGGGCCACCCGCGGGAAGACCGAAGGGGTTGGCGGCGGCCGCGGGCTCGATCGCCTGCGGGCCCTGCTCCTTGCGGAGCGCGGCTGCCGCCTCTTCTTCCCTGCGCTTCATCGGGTTGCCGCTCTTGCGCTTGCCCTTGGCCTGCTTGACCTGCTTCTTCTGCCGGCCGGGGCCGCCACCCATCCCGGGCATGCCCGGCATGCCCGGCAGGCCGCCGCCCTGAGCCATGCGGGACATCATCTTGCGGGCGTCGAAGAAGCGCTCCACGAGCGACTTGACGGCGCTGACCTCGCTGCCGGAACCCTTGGCGATACGGGCACGGCGCGAACCGTTGATGATCGTCGGGTCCTGGCGCTCGGCCGGGGTCATCGACTTGATGATCGCGGCGGTGCGGTCCACGTCGCGCTCGTCGATGTTGTTGATCTGGTCCTTGATCTGCCCCATGCCCGGCAGCATGCCGAGCAGCTTGGAGATCGAGCCCATCTTGCGGACCTGCTCCATCTGGGCCAGGAAGTCGTCGAGCGTGAACTCCTTGGGACCCTTGGCGAGCTTGGCCGCCATCTTCTCGGCCTCGGCCTGCGAGAAGGTCTTCTCGGCCTGCTCGATGAGGGTGAGCATGTCACCCATGTCGAGGATCCGGCCCGCCATGCGGTCCGGGTGGAAGGCGTCGAACTCGTCGAGCTTCTCACCGTTCGAGGCGAACATGATCTGCTTGCCGGTGACGTGCGCGATGGACAGCGCGGCGCCGCCTCGGGCGTCACCGTCGAGCTTGGAGAGCACGACGCCGTCGAAACCGACGCCGTCACGGAAGGCCTCGGCGGTGTTGACCGCGTCCTGGCCGATCATGGCGTCGACGACGAAGAGGATCTCGTCGGGCGAGACCGCGTCACGGATGTCCGCGGCCTGCTGCATCATCTCGACGTCGATGCCGAGGCGGCCGGCGGTGTCGACGATGACGATGTCGTACTGCTTCGTGCGCGCGTACTCGATGGAGTCCTTGGCGACCTGGACCGGGTCACCGACGCCGTTGCCGGGCTGGGGCGCGTAGACCGCGACCCCCGCGCGCTCGGCGACGACGGAGAGCTGGTTGACGGCGTTGGGGCGCTGGAGGTCGCACGCGACGAGGAGCGGGGTGTGGCCCTGCCCCTTCAGCCAGAGGCCGAGCTTTCCGGCGAGGGTGGTCTTACCGGCACCCTGGAGACCGGCCAGCATGATCACGGTGGGGGCGGTCTTGGCGAACCGCAGCCGCCGGGTCTCACCGCCGAGGATCGTGACAAGCTCGTCGTTGACGATCTTGAGGACCTGCTGGCCGGGGTTCAGCGCCTTGCTGACCTCCTCGCCACGGGCCCTCTCCTTGACGTTCGCGATGAAGGAGCGGACGACCGGGAGGGCGACATCCGCTTCAAGGAGCGCGATACGGATTTCCCGGGCCGCCGAGTCGATGTCAGCCTCGGACAGCCGGCCTTTGCCGCGCAGGCCCTTGAAGGTATTCGCCAAGCGGTCGGAGAGCGTATCGAACACGGTGGTCGCGATTCCTCGGGTCGGGGGCGGTGTCGTCGTCCCCCAGGGTATCGGGCCGAGCCGCGGGCTCGACCCTTCGGGCGGTTTTCGGGCTCCGCCCCGCACCCCGCGCCTCCAACGCCGACGGGGCTGGATTCGGCTGATGCCGTCCGCTCGGCGGGGGCGCGGGTCCGGGCGGAGCCCGGGGACCGGTGGAAGGGCGGGGCGGGGACCGGCTCCGCGCAGCGGCCGGGTCCCGCTACGCCAGGGCCGACTGCACCGAGCCGGCCAGGGTCGCCGCCTCCGCGGCGGACAGGGGTTTGCCGTTTCCGTCGACCACGTACACGGTGTCCACCGCATTGGCGCCCAGCGTCGAGACGTGTGCGCTGCGCACCCGTACGCCCCCCGCGTCCAGGGCGCGGCCGATCCGGTGCAGCAGTCCCACCGCGTCCGGGGCGCGCACCTCCAGGACCGTGGCCAGGGAGGAGACGTCCGGGACGACCGTCACCCGGGGCGGCGGCGGGACCACCCCGCGCCGTCGCGGGTACGCCGCCTCGCGGTCGGCCAGCTTCGCCGGGACGTCCAGCGACCCGTCGAGCGCCCGGATCAGGTCGGTCCGCAGCCGTGCCGCCTCCGGCAGCGAGCCGTACTCCGCGGCCACCCGCCACCGCAGTACGAGTACCTCGCCCAGCAGGTCCGGGAGCTCCATCGACCGCAGGTCCGCCGCGCGCACGGTGAGCCGGTGCAGCGCCAGCACCCCGGCCACCGCCGGGAGCACCCCCGGTTGGTCCGGGACGGCGACGACCAGTTCCACGCCGACCGCGTCGTCCTCCTCCCGGCGGGCGTGCAGGGCCAGCACCGGCTCTCGCGTGCGCAGTGCCTCGACCGCCAGGCGTTCCTGTTCGGTGGTCGGGATCTCCAGTTCCGTCGCCGCCGGGGCCGCGCCGCGCAGGACGGCGGCGACGCGGGACACGAGGTCGGCGACGAGCGAGCCGCGCCAGGTGCTCCACGCCGCCGGGCCGGTGGCGAGGGCGTCGGCCTCCGTCAGGGCGTGCAGGATCTCCAGCGTGCCCAGGGAGCCCAGGGCGCGGGCGACCGAGCGGACCGTGGCCGGGTCGTCCAGGTCGCGCCGGGTCGCGGTGTCGATCAGCAGCAGGTGATGGCGTACGAGGACGGCCAGCACGGCGGCGTCCCGCGCGTCGAAGCCGACCCGTACGGCCACGTCGCGGGCGATGGTCTCGCCCGCGACGGAGTGGTCCCCGGGCCAGCCCTTGCCGATGTCGTGCAGCAGCGCCGCCATCAGCAGCAGGTCGGGGCGGCTCACCCGGCGGGTCAGCGCCGAGGCCCGCACCGCGGTCTCGATGAGGTGCCGGTCCACCGTCCAGGTGTGCACGGGGTTGCGCTGCGGGCGGCACCGGACCCGCTCCCAGTCGGGCAGTAGTCGGCTGATCAGGCCCTCGGCCTCCAGGGCCTCCCACACCCCGACCATCGGCTCCCCCGCGCCGAGCAGGGTCACCAGTTGCTCCCGCGCCTCCGCCGGCCAGGGCACCGGCAGCGGCTTGGCCTGGGCCGCGAGCCGCCGTACGGCGTGCAGCGACACGGGCAGGCCCGCCTGTGCGGCGGCCGCGGCGAACCGCAGGGGCAGGGCGGGATCCCGGTCGGGCCGGGCGGCCAGCGCCAGTACGGCCTCTCCGTCGGACTCCACCACTCCCTCGGCCAGCGGCGCACGCTCGGCCGCCGCGGCCCCCCGGGTCCCCAGCAGCCCGCGCAGCCTCGGCCGGGCGGCCCGGGCCCGCACGACCCGGCCCACCTCGCGCCAGGTGACGTCACCGGCGTACGCGATCACGCGCGCGGCCTCGTACACCTCCCGCAGCAGGGCGTCGGCGTCGAGCAGTCCGAGCCGGGCCGCGACCTGGTCCTGCTCCTGGAGCGCGAGCCGGTCGGTCGCCCGGCCCGTCACCAGGTGCAGCGCGTCCCGCGCGTCCAGCAGCCGCCGTCCGGCTTCGGCCAGGCCCTCGCGCGGGGCGTCGGCCAGCCAGGACGCGGCGACGGCCCGCAGCGCCGTGGCGTCCCGGAGCCCGCCGCGGGCCTCCTTCAGGTCGGGTTCCAGCAGGAAGCGCAGCTCTCCGGCCCGGTCGGCCCGCTCCAGGCACATCGAGTGCAGTTGCGGCAGCCGCTTGACGGCCTGGTTGCGCCAGTCGGCCAGCACCGAGGTGCGCAGCCCGGCGAGCAGTCCGGCGTCCCCCGCGACGGACCGGGCGTCCAGCAGTCCCAGGTGCACCTTGAGGTCCTCGGCGGCGGTCTTGCGGGCCTCACCGGGGGTCCGCACCGAGTGGTCCAGGGCCAGGCCGAGGTCCCAGACGGGGTACCAGAGACGGTCCGCGAGCATGCTCAGCACCCGTGGCTCGGCCCGGCCGTCGTGGAGCAGCAGCAGGTCGAGGTCACTGCGCGGGGAGAGTTCCCCCCGCCCGTAGCCGCCGACGGCGACCAGGCTCGCGCCGCGGACGCCGGTCTCCCGTACGGCGGCCGTGAACAGCGCGTTCAGCCATTGGTCGGTCAGCGCGGACAGGGCGGAACGCCGCGAAGGCCCGGACCGCGACTCCTCCTGGAGGAGTCGCAGCCGGGCCGCGGCGTAACCGCTGGGTCCCGAGCCGACTGGTCCGTGCGTTCCGCCCGTGCCGTCCGTGGTCTCTTCGACGCTCGTCACCCAGGAGCTCCCGTCAGTTAGGGCCTGTCCGGTCGATCATGCCGGGCTCGCGTGCCCTGGTGCGCACTCCCCCAGACTCCGTCCGGGGGGACCCCCGGCCGCGTTGTCGTCGGTCACCGACGCTCCGCGTCGATTCCCTCCTCCGCCTTGCGATCGCACGCACCAGCCCGCGCTCGCTTCCGGCCCGACCGACCGGACAGGCCCTACAGCGCGTCAGCGCCGCGCTCGCCGGTGCGGACCCGTACGACCGAGTCCACGGGGACGCTCCACACCTTGCCGTCGCCGATCTTGCCAGTGCTGGCGGCGCTGACGACGACGCGGATCACTTCCTCCGCGTCGGTGTCCTCGACGAGCACCTCGATGCGGATCTTCGGTACGAGGTCCACGGTGTACTCGGCGCCCCGGTAGACCTCGGTGTGGCCGCGCTGGCGTCCGTAGCCGCTGGCCTCGGAGACCGTGAGGCCCTGGACCCCGAACACCTGGAGGGCGTCCTTGATCTCGTCCAGCTTGTGCGGCTTGACGATCGCGGTGATCAGCTTCATGCGTCAACCTTCTTGCTCGCGGTGGCGGCGGGGGCGGAGGTGGCGGTGCTCCGCGAGGAGGACCCGCCGCCGGCCCCGCTGAAGTCGTAGGCGGTCTCGGCGTGCTCGACCTGGTCGATGCCGGAGACCTCGTCGTCCTCGGTCACCCGCATTCCGATCGTCTTGTCGAGGAGGAAGGCCAGGATCGCGGACGCCACGAGAGAGTAGGCGAGGACCGCGAAGACTCCGATGGCCTGCTTGCCGAGCTGTTCCAGGCCGCCGCCGTAGAAGAGGCCGGCCACGTCGGACTGGACCTTGCCGGTGGCGAAGAGGCCGACGAGCAGCGAGCCCGCGATGCCGCCGACGAGGTGGACGCCGATCACGTCGAGGGAGTCGTCGTAGCCGAACTTGTACTTCAGGCCCACGGCCATGGCGCACAGCACACCGGCGATGACGCCGATGGCGATCGCACCGAGCGGGCTGACGGCGCCGCCGGCGGGGGTGATGGCGACGAGGCCCGCGACGGCGCCGGAGGCCGCGCCGAGGGTGGTGAAGGAGCCGTGGCGCAGCTTCTCGTAGCCGAGCCAGGCGAGCATGGCGGCGGCGGTGGCGACCTGGGTGTTGACGAACATGACCGCGCCGACGCCGTCGTCGTTGCCGAGCCAGGAGCCGGCGTTGAAGCCGAACCAGCCGAACCACAGCAGACCGGCGCCGAGCATCACGAGCGGCAGGCTGTGCGGGCGCATCGGGTCCTTCTTGAAGCCGACGCGCTTGCCGATGACCAGGATCACGCCGAGGGCCGCGGCGCCCGCGTTGATGTGGACGGCGGTGCCGCCGGCGAAGTCGATGACGCCGAGCTCGAAGAGCCAGCCGCCCGCGCCCCACACCCAGTGGGCGACGGGGAAGTAGACGACGGTGACCCACAGGGCGGTGAACAGGACCCAGGCGCTGAACTTGACCCGGTCGGCGAGGGCGCCGCTGATCAGGGCCGGGGTGATGACGGCGAACATCAGCTGGAAGACGGCGAAGACGAAGACGGGGATGGTGTAGCCGTCCCACAGCTCGGTGACGCCGATGCCGCTGAGGCCCACGTAGTCGGAGGACCAGCCGATGACGCCGCCGGTGTCGGCGCCGAAGGCGAGGCTGAAGCCGTAGATGACCCACAGGATCGTGACGATCCCGAGGCTGATGAAGCTCATCATCAGCATGTTGAGGCTGCTCTTGACGCGGACCATGCCTCCGTAGAAGAAGGCGAGTCCCGGGGTCATCAGCATGACCAGGGCGGAGCAGATGAGCATGAACCCGGTGTTCGCGGCAGACAGCGTCGGGGCGTCTGCCGCGAGGGTCGTGATGGCTGATGCCATCGGCGTCTCCTCGTCGTCGGTACGTTCGCGTGCGGGCGATCGTGAAAACCTGAGCGGCGCAAGGCGTAGGCCTGGGGGTGGGCCTGGCCTGGGGGCTGGCCGGTTATTGACCCCGAGATTCGCGCAGGCCGGTTTCCGGCGCAGCCGCTGGGTGTTTCACGCCGATGACGAAGAGTTCGGCAGTGTTACAGCCCCATGAACGGCGCAACCACCAAATTGAGCAACCACGACGGCGAGCAACCACCTCCGCGAGAGCGGCGGCGGCTTAGCCGCAAAGGGGGGTCGAGCAACCACCTCCGCGAGAGCGGCGGCGGTTCAGCCGCACAGGGGTGCTCAGACGGCTTCGGCGGCCTCGGGGAGGCGGGACGCGAGGTGGTCGGTGAGCCGGACCACGTCGGCGACGTCGCCGTACTCGCGGGCGGCGGCGTCGACGGTCTTGCGCAGCCGCGTGTTCACCCGTTCCGAGCGCACCTTTCGCGCCACGTCGAGGGCTTGGTCCACGAGGACGGTCGCCTGCTCGGGTTCGCGCTGGAGCAGGTGGACGGTGGCCATGCCGATGAGGTTCAGGGCGTACGAGCGCTGGTGCTCCTCGTCCTTGGCGAACAGCTCGACCGCGCGCTCCATGACCGGTTCGGCGAGGGAGGCGTACGTGGGGCTGCGCCCGGCGACGTAGGCCAGATCGCGGTAGGAGTGGGAGTTCTCGCCGTTGAGCTCGGCCTCGGAGAAGAAGCGGATCCAGTCGGGCTCGGGCTCGGGTTCGCCGCCGAAGCCGACGTCGGAGAAGGTGTCCTCGGCCATCCGGACGGCGCGCTTGCAGCGGCTCGGCTGGCCCATGTTGGCGTAGGCGCGGGCCTCCATCGCATACAGCATGGCCTGGGTGCGCGGGCCGGCGCAGTCGCGGCTGCCGTACTGCGCGAGGTGGACGAGTTCCAGGGCGTCCTCGGGGCGGCCGAGATGGATCATCTGGCGGCTCATGCTGGACAGGATGTACGAGCCGAGCGGCTTGTCCCCGCCTTCCTTCGCGGCGTGCAGCGCCAGGACGAAGTACTTCTGCGCGGTGGGGTGCAGCCCGATGTCGTAGCTCATCCAGCCGGCGAGTTCGGCGAGCTCGGCGGCCACCTTGAAGAGCCGCTTCATGACGGGGGCGGGGTGGTTCTCCTGGAGCAGGTCGGTGACCTCGTGGAGCTGTCCGACGACGGCCTTGCGGCGCAGTCCGCCGCCGCACTGGGCGTCCCACTGGCGGAACATCACGGTGGTGGCTTCGAGGAGGTCGAGTTCCGGCTCCGACAGCCGGGGCGGCCGGTGCCCGTCCAGCAGGCCCGCCGGCCCGCCCTCGGTACGCGATCCGGGGTCGGCGGCCGGGACCGGGACGAGCCAGCGCTGCATGGGCTCGATGAGGGCGGGACCGGCGGAGAGGGCGAGCGAGGTCCCGAGGAAGCCCCGGCGGGCCAGCATGAGGTCGCTGCGGGAGAACTCGCTGAGCAGTTCCACGGTCTGCGGGCCGGCCCAGGGCAGGTCCACGCCGGAGACGGAGGGGGTCTGGTGGGCGGTGCGCAGGCCGAGCTGCTCGATGGCCACGACGGAGCCGAAGCGTTCGGAGAACAGCTCCGAGAGGATGCGCGGCACGGGCTCGCGCGGCTGTTCTCCGTCGAGCCAGCGGCGTACGCGCGAGGTGTCGGTGCTGATGTGGTGGGCGCCCATCTGGCGGGCGCGGCGGTTGACCTGGCGGGCGAGTTCGCCCTTGGACCAGCCGCTGCGGACGAACCAGGAGGTCAGCTGGACATTCTTGTCGGCGGATTCCTCGATCGTTCCGCTTGCGCCGCTGCCGCTCACTGGAACGCCCCCATCCGCATCGCTTCTTCAGCACGAACCCTGGCCGCTGCGGCCGAGCCCGACGGGGACCTTCACAAGTCCTCCACGGGTTGCCTCCGGCATACCCACGGACGGGTCCGCCTCCAGGCTCCGTGCACCGAAAGTAATCCTACGATCACCCCTTCGGCGACGTCGATTCCAGAAACGCCACCATTCGCCACCCCTTCGAATGAACTCGGCGGCGGCCAGGCGCGATTCACTTGACAGGCAGGCGGGACTGAACGGTTGGACGGGAGTGCGCACGGGGCGCGCGCGGCGAGGAGTGCGCCGGGGCGGCTCCGATGGAGGACGCGACGCACCCACCCGCCGACAGGTCTCGCCGACGTCGTAACCACCGGCGCGTCCGACCCGTTGGAGGGGACATGGGCATGGGCTTCACGATCGGCGGCAGCCGCAGCACCAAGGAGTTCCGTTCCGGTTCCCGGCGTCGCGGCCGGACGTCGGAGTGCACGGCCGTGGCGGAGTACACCGGGCTGTGGGGCTGGGACGCCGTCCCCGGCGCCCGCGCCGCGGCTCCCGCCCGCGACTGCTCCTGCGGTCATACGAAATGCGGCGCGCCGGGGGCGCACCCGCTCGCGTTCGCTCCCACCGTCCCGGCGGGCGCCACCCTGGACGAGGTCACCGAGATCTGGGGCGAGTACCCGGGCGCGGCGATCCTGCTCCCGGTCGGCCGCACCTTCGACGTCATCGAGGTCTCCCGGGAGGCGGGGCGGCGGGCGCTGGTCCGGCTGGAGCGGATGGGGCTGCCCCTGGGCCCGGTCACGGCGACCCCGGACGGCCGCGCGCAGTTCTTCGTCGCCCCCGGGGCCGCGGCCGAGCTGCCGCAGCTGCTGTACCGGATGGGCTGGGACGACGCCGATCTCGACCTCCGCGCCCTCGGCCACGGCGCCTTCCTGACCGCCCCGCCCTCGGACCACGCGGGCCTCGGCCCGGCCGACTGGCTGCGCCGGCCCGCCCTCGACGGCGCGGGGAGCCTCCCGCAGGCCCGGCTGCTGCTGGGCACCCTGGCCTACATCTGTCACCGCTTCCGGCACTGACGGCCGGCCCCCTACGCAGCGCAGTGCCCCCGTGTCCGGCCGGACACGGGGGCACTGGTCTGCGTAAAGGGGCTTCAGTCGCCGATCAGGGCGTCCACGAACGCCTCCGGCTCGAAGGGGGCCAGGTCGTCCGGGCCCTCGCCGAGGCCGACGAGCTTGACCGGGACGCCCAGCGCGCGCTGGACGGCGATGACGATGCCGCCCTTGGCGGTGCCGTCGAGCTTGGTGAGCACGATGCCGGTGATGTCCACGACCTCGGCGAAGACGCGCGCCTGGGTCAGGCCGTTCTGGCCGGTGGTGGCGTCGAGGACGAGCAGGACCTCGTCCAGCGGACCGTGCTTCTCGACGACGCGCTTGACCTTGCCGAGCTCGTCCATGAGGCCGGTCTTGGTGTGCAGTCGGCCGGCGGTGTCGATGAGGACCACGTCGGCGCCCTCGGCGATGCCCTCCTTGACCGCGTCGTAGGCGATCGAGGCCGGGTCGCCGCCCTCGGGGCCGCGGACGGTACGGGCGCCCACGCGCTCGCCCCAGGTCTGGAGCTGGTCGGCGGCGGCGGCGCGGAAGGTGTCGGCCGCGCCGAGGACCACGCTGCGGCCGTCGGCGACGAGTACGCGGGCCAGCTTGCCGGTGGTGGTGGTCTTGCCGGTGCCGTTGACGCCGACGACCATCACGACGGCGGGGGTGTCCACACCGCTCTCGGTCTTCACGGCGCGGTCGAAGTCGGTGCCGAGGAGGGTCAGCAACTCCTCCTTCAGCAGGGCGCGCAGGTCGGCGGGGGTGCGGGTGCCGAGCACCTTGACCCGCTCGCGGAGCCGGTCCACCAGCTCCTGGGTCGGCGCGACACCGACGTCGGCGACGAGGAGGGTCTCCTCGATCTCCTCCCAGGTGTCCTCGTCGAGGTGCTCGCGCGAGAGCAGCGTGAGCAGCCCCTTGCCGAGGGTGTTCTGCGAACGGGCGAGCCGCGCGCGCAGCCGGACCAGGCGGCCGGCGGTGGGCTCGGGCACCTCGATCTCGGGTGCGGCCGGGACCTCGGGCACCACGACGGGAGCCTCGGCCTCCGCCTCGGGGAGCACGACCTCCTCGATGGTGCGGCGCGGCTCTTCGACCGTCGGTGCGGCGTCCTCCCCCACCTGCGGCTCGGCGGGCGGGGCAGTGATGGTCGGCGTACTCGACGGCGCCGTGGGGGGCAGCTGCTTCTTCTTGCGGCTGCTGACCACGAGCCCGCTGATCGCGCCGACCGCGACCAGGGCGATGACGACAGCAAGAATGAGGATTTCCATAGCTCGACCAGTATGCGTGACCCCGTCCCGGCAGAGGTTCCGTCAGGGCGCGGAGCCAGGCACTAAGCCTCTATTTGTGCTTTTCCGGGCGAATCCACGATGATGGGCGACTCCCCCACTCCCTCCCCCACGGAGTAGCCCATGCCTGCCGAGACCGCCGACGGAGCGATATCCGCCCCGGCCGAGACCGCCGTCGAGACCCGCGGACTCGAGCCGGTGCCCGACTCCGAGCGCGGCGGGCGTGTCCGCGAGCTCGTCCCCACCTGGGTCGCCGCGAACATCAGCGTGCTGCTGCTGACCATGGGCGCGGGCCTGGTGATCTTCAACAAGCTGAACATCTGGCAGGTGCTCGTCGTCGCGGTCGCCGCGCCCGTCATCTCGTACGGGATCGTCGGCCTGATCTCCATCGCCGGCAAGCGCGGCGGCGCACCCGGCATGGCGCTCTCCCGGGCCGTCTTCGGCCAGCGCGGCAACCTCTTCCCCGGCGCCCTGATCTGGGTGGCCCGGTGGGGCTGGGAGACCATCAACGCGGTCAGCGGCGCCTACGCCGTCCTGACGGTCCTCGATCTGCTCTTCGGCATCAAGAGCAACACGGCGCTCATCGTGGTCACCCTGCTGTTCTTCGTGGGCTGCACCTTCGTGGTCTCGGGGCTCGGCATCAACGCGCTGCGCGTCTGCTCCACGTGGTCGACGTACCTCTTCGGCGGCTTCAGCGTGCTGGTCCTCGGCTACCTGCTCTTCGAGACCGACTGGTCCGCCGTCTTCGCCAAGCCCGCCGGCTCCACGGCGATGATGATCGCGGGCATCAGCACCATCGCGGCCGGCGGCATCAGCTGGGTGCCCTCCGGCCCGGACTTCACCCGCTACCTGCCGCGCACCGCCTCCTCCAAGGGCATGGTCGGCGCGACGATCGGCGGCGCCGGGGTCGTCGTCCTGCCGATGGTGCTGATGGGTGCGGTCATGGCCGTCGGCACGCCGGACCTGGCCTCGGCCCAGGACCCGGTCTCCTTCATCGGCGAGCTGCTGCCGACCTGGATCGCGGTCCCGTACCTGCTCGTCGCGCTCGTCGGCATGCTGCTGATCAACTCGATGTCCATGTACTCGGCCGGCTTCACCGCGCAGACCCTCGGCATCAAGGTGCCGCGTGCCTGGGCGGTCAGCGTCAACGCCGTCATCAGTCTGGTCTTCGGCTTCCTGCTGATGGTGGTGGCGACCAGCTTCTTCGGCTCCTTCATCTCCTTCCTGACGCTGCTGGCGGTGGCCTTCTCCGCCTGGATCGGCGTCTTCGGCGTGGACATGCTGCGCCGCACGAGCTACGACGGCCCCGCGCTGCTGGACACCACGCGGAGCAGCGCCTACTGGTACAAGGGCGGTTTCGCCTGGCAGGCGATGACCGCCTGGGCCCTGGCCCTGGTCGTGGGTCTGCTGTTCACCAAGGTGGACTGGTTCAGCGGGCCGCTCGCCTCCACCTGGATCGGGCAGAACGGTCTGGGCTGGATGGCCGGCATCATCACGTCCGGCGTGCTGTACGCCGTACTGCCGCGCACGGCGCCGACCGTGCGGGAGGCGCCCGCCCCGGAGGCGGAGCTCGCCGGATCCCTGTCCAACTGACGCAGCGTCAGCTAACGTCCCCCTTCGCCGCCCACCCACATCCGGCGAAGGGGGACTTCTTCATGCCCATCACCGTGGCCCGGTTCAATCTCGTCGACCCGCACGGAACCCCCGAGACCCTCCGCGACCGCTACCGGGCCGCGCTGGAGATGGCGAAGTACGCGGACGACCGCGGAATCGACACCCTCCAGACCGAGGAGCACCACGGCACCGGCAACAACTGGCTGCCCTCCCCCTTGGCCTTCGCGGGAGCCGTCTTCGGCGCCACCCGACGGATCGCGGTCACGGTCTCGGCGATCATCGGCCCGCTCTACGACCCGTTGAAGGTCGCCGAGGACATCGCGGTGCTGGACCTGCTGAGCGGCGGCCGCCTCGTCACCGTCGCGGGAATCGGCTACCGGCCCGAGGAGTACGAGCAGCACGGTGTGGAGTGGGGCCGTCGCGGCCGGCTCCAGGACGAGCTGCTGGAGACCCTGCTGAAGGCGTGGACCGGCGAGCCGTTCACCTTCCGGGGCCGGACGGTGCGGGTCACCCCGCGCCCCTTCACCCAGCCGCACCCCCTGCTGCTCGTCGGCGGAAGCTCCGAGGCCGCGGCGCGCCGCGCGGCCCGGCTCGGGCTGCCCTTCTTCCCGAGCGCGCACCTGCCGGAGCTGGAGGCGTACTACCAGGGCAAGCTCACGGAGTACGGCACGGAGGGGTTCTGCATGATGCCCGCCGCCGAGACTCCGCTGCTGCACATCGCCGAGGACCCCGACCGGGCCTGGGCCCAGCACGGCGAGCGCTTCCTGCACGAGGCCGGCATGTACGCCTCCTGGCAGTCCAAGGACATCCGCAGCGCCGTACGGTCGGCCGCGCGCACGGTGGCGGAGCTGCGGGCGGAGGGCGTGTACCGGATCCTGACCCCGGAACAGGCGGTGACGTACGCCCGCGGCGCGGGTGAGGCGGGGAACCTGGTGCTGCACCCGCTGTGCGGCGGCATGCCCGTCGACGAGGGCTGGCGCAGCCTCCAGCTGCTGTGCGAACAGGTGCTGCCCCGGCTCAAGACCGAGCCGGGGCAGCACCTGCTGTAAGAGGAGAGGGGGCGTTGGCGGGGGTGGTTACCCCATCTCCTCCAACGCCTTGCCCTTGGTCTCCGGCACCCACTTGAGGATGAACGGGATCGAGAGCACGGCGAAGGCCGTGTAGATGACGTAGGCGCCGGACAGGTTCCAGTCCGACAGCGTCGGGAAGCTGACGGTGATGACCCAGTTGGCGACCCACTGGGCGGCGGCGGCGACACCGAGGGCCGCGGCGCGGATCCGGTTGGGGAACATCTCGCCGAGCAGCACCCAGACCACCACGCCCCAGGACAGGGCGAAGAAGAGCACGAAGGAGTGTGCGGCGATCAGCGCGATCGTGCCCTGGGTGTCGGGCATGGAGATGTTGTCGCCGGTGCCGGTCTTGTACGAGAACGCCCAGGCGGCGAGCGCGAGGGAGAAGGCCATGCCGACCGAGCCGATGAGCGCGAGCGGCTTGCGGCCGATCCGGTCCACGAACATCATCGCGATCACCGTGCCGACGATGTTGATGATCGACGTGGTGAAGGAGTAGAGGAACGAGCTGGTCGGGTCGATGCCGACGGACTGCCACAGCGAGGAGCTGTAGTAGAAGATCACGTTGATGCCGACGAGCTGCTGGAAGACCGAGAGGCCGATGCCGATCCAGACGATGGGCATCAGGCCGAAGCGGCCGCCGAGCAGGTCCCTGAAGGTGGACTTGTGCTCGGAGCGCATGGCGCGCTCGATCTCGAAGACGCGCCCGTCCAGGTCGATGTGCTCGCCCTCGACCGCGCGCAGCACCTGCTTGGCCTGCTCGGTGCGGCCGACGGAGATCAGGAAGCGCGGGGACTCGGGGATGACGAAGGACATGAGCCCGTAGAGCACGGCCGGGACGACCATCACGCCGAGCATCCACTGCCAGGCCTCGAAGCCTGCGATCGTGCCGCGCTGGTCGCCGTCGGCGAGGTTCAGGATGCCCCAGTTGACGAGCTGCGAGATGGCGATGCCGATCACGATCGCGGCCTGCTGGAAGGAGGCGAGCCGGCCGCGGTAGGCGGGCGGGGACACCTCCGCGATGTACGCCGGTCCGATGACGGAGGCCATGCCGATGCCGAAGCCGCCGATGACCCGCCACATCGCGAGGTCCCAGAGGGCGAAGGGCAGGGCCGAGCCGATGGCGCTGGCCGTGAAGAGGACGGCGGCGATCTGCATGCAGCGGATGCGGCCGATCCGGTCGGCGATGCGGCCGGCGGTGGCGGCGCCGAAGGCGCAGCCGATCAGCGCGGCGGCGATCACCTGGGCGAGCGCCTCGGAGCCGACGTCGAAGCGGTCGCGGATCGCGACGACGGCGCCGTTGATGACGGAGCTGTCGTAGCCGAAGAGGAAGCCGCCCATGGCAGCGGCGGCGGTGATGAAGATGACGTGCCCGAGGTGCTCGGGCTGCGATGCGCGTCCGCCGCCCGGCGCCGGGGCCTGCGCTGTGCTGCTGGTCAAGGTGTGCTCCGTGGGGGTTTTGTCCGTCCTCACAGTGGCGCACAGGTCAAGATCGGGCACCACCCGAAGGCGGGAGACAGCGGAGCGAGCCTATGTGTTCATTTCCTGAAGTCAATACCGTGCACGGTCGGTAGATTAAGAGGTCGACTGCGAAGCTGAGTTCACTTCTTTAACTGAACGCCCAGACTGGGGCAGGTCGGCTTCAGCGGAGCCGCTGGCTGATGACCTTCGAGACGCCGTCGCCCTGCATCGAGACGCCGTAGAGCGCGTCCGCGACCTCCATCGTCCGCTTCTGGTGCGTGATGACGATCAGCTGCGAGCTCTCCTGGAGCTCCTCCATGATCCGGATCAGCCGCTGGAGGTTGGTGTCGTCGAGGGCGGCCTCCACCTCGTCCATCACGTAGAAGGGGCTGGGGCGCGCCTTGAAGATGGAGACCAGCAGCGCCACGGCGGTCAGCGACCGCTCGCCGCCGGACAGCAGGGACAGCCGCTTGACCTTCTTACCGGGCGGCCGGGCCTCGACGTCCACGCCGGTGGCCAGCATGTTGTCCGGGTCGGTGAGGACCAGCCGCCCCTCGCCACCGGGGAACAGGCGCGAGAACACCCCCTCGAACTCCCGCGCCGTGTCCCGGTACGCCTCCGTGAAAACCTGCTCGACCCGCTGGTCGACCTCCTTCACCACCTGAAGGAGGTCGGTACGGGTCTTGCGCAGGTCCTCCAGCTGTTCGCCCAGGAACTGGTGGCGCTCCTCCAGCGCCGCGAACTCCTCCAGCGCCAGCGGGTTGACCTTGCCGAGCTGCTGGTAGGCGCGCTCGGCGGCCTTCAGCCGCCTCTCCTGCTCCGCCCGGACGAAGGGTCCGGGCAGAGCGGCGGGGTGCTCCGGACCCTCGGGCCCCCCGGTCCCCTCCGGCCCCTCGGTCGTGGGCAGGCTCGGCAGTACGGGCTGGTCGGGGCCGTACTCCGCCACCAGCGCGGTCGGCTCCATCCCCAGTTCCTCCAGCGCCCTCGTCTCCAGCTGCTCGATCCGCATCCGCTTCTCGGCACCGAGCACCTCGCCCCGGTGCACGGAGTCGGTCAGCTTGTCGAGCTCCGCCTTCAGGTCACGGCCCCGGCCGCGCGCCTCGCCGAGCTCCCGCTCGCGCAGCCCCTTGGCGTACTCGGCGGACGCCCGCTCCTGCTCCGCCCGACCGACCGACACCTCCAGGTGTGCCAGCAGCTGCCGCGCCCCGTCGGCGACGGCCAGGCCCACCTCGGCCTCGTGGCGCAGCCGCCGCCGGCGCCGCTCGGCGCGGGCGCGGCTCTCCCGTTCCGCCCGGGCCGCCCGGTCCAGCGCGTCCGCGCGTCCGGCCAGCGCCTTGACCCGCTCCTCGTGGGTGCGCAGTTGGAGCCGGGCCTCCATCTCGGTCTGCCGGGCGTTCGCCCCGTCGGCGGCGAGCCGGTCGCGCGCCGAGGTGTCGGGTTCCTGCTCGACGGGCATCTCCTCGACCGCCGCGAGCCGCTCCGCGCACTCCTCCACGTCGGCCCGCGCCTGCTCCAGCGCCTCCTGTGCGGTGGCTGCGGCCAGGGCGCTGCGCTCGGCTTCACCCAGGGCCCCTTTCGCCTGCCCGGCGAGCCGCCCGAGCTGCTGCGCGACTCCGGCGCGGGCCTTTTCCCCGGCCCGGCGCCGCTGCGCCAGCTCCTCGACCCGGGTGGCGGCTTGGGCGTGCCCTGCCTGGGCGTTCTCCTTCGCGGTCGCCAGCTCCCGGCACTGCGCGTCCAGCCGGTCCAGCTCCGCCGCCGCCTCGTCCACGGCGGCCCGCACCTCGATCAGGCTGGGCGCCCCGGCGGAGCCGCCGTGCGCCAGGTGCGCCCCGAGCACATCTCCCTCGGCGGTCACGGCCACCAGGCCGGGGTGCTCGGCGACCACCGACTCGGCTTCCTCCAGGGTGCCGACGACGACGTGGTCCCGCAGCACCCACGCCACGGCCCGAAGCACCTCGGCGTCGCCGCTGACCAGTTGGGCCGCCGGGCGCGGCGCGGAGCCCGAGCCCAGCACCTCCAGCCCCGCCGCCGGCCGCGGCACAGCGTCGGGGGCGGAGCCCCGGAGGGTCCCGGGCGCAGTGCCGGTGCGGGAGGGGGCGGGGTGGGTAAGACCCGAGCCCCCCTGGGCGGCCTGTCCGGGCAGGTCGGCCCGGTGCGGGGCCTGGCCCGGAAGGACGGCCGCCGCCGGGGCGATCAGGAACGTCGCCCGCCCCCCGTCCGCCTCCCGCAGGTGCCGGATGGCTCCGGCCGCCGCGCCCGGAGAGGCCACCGCCACCGCGTCGGCGGCGGCCCCGAGCGCCGCCGCCACCGCGATCTCGTACCCCGGGGCCACCGTGACCCGCTCCGCCGCCGGCCCCAGCAGCCCGGCCAGCCGCTCGCGCGCGGCCAGCACCGCCCCGGTCCCGTCCTTGCGCCGCAGCCCCAGCGCGAGCGCGTCCCGCCGCGCCGAAACCGCCGCACGGGAGCGTTCCGCCGAGGTCAGCGCCTCCCGGGCCGCCCCGAGCGCCGACTCCGCCCGCGTCAGCTCGCCCCTCGCGGCCTCGTGCTCCCCCTCCACCGCGAGGTCTTCGAGCCCGCCGACCTCCTCCTCCAGCGCCTCGTACTCCTCGCGCGCCGTCACCGCCCTGGCCTGCGCCGCGTCCCGGGCCGCCACCAGGCGGTCGATCTCCGCCTGCGCCGCGCCCGCCCGGGAGCGGGCCGCGCCCAGCCTCCCGGTCAGCCGGGCCAGCTCTTCGCGCCGGTCGGCGATGGTCCGCGCCGCGTCCCGCAGCCGCCTCTCCTCCTCGGCCAGCGCCCGCTCCAGCTCCGCCCGGTGTTCCGCCGTGTCCTCCAGCGCCCGCCCGGCCGCCTCCAGGGCCGCCGTCAGCTCGGCCTCCTGTTCGCGGATCCGCTCGGCCTCCCGCTCCATGTCCTCGGGATCACGGCCGCGCCGTTCTTCCTCGGCCGGAGCGCGGGCGCTCTTGACCCGCGCCTGCGCCAGGGACTCCGTGCTCCGTACCCGCTCGGCCAGCTGGGAGAGCTCGTACCAGGTCTGCTGGGCCCGCTGGAGCCGGGGCGCGAGCCCGCGTACGGCTTCCTCCAGCTCGGCCTCCCGCCGCAGCGCGCCCGCGAGCTCCCGCTCCGCCGACTCCTTGCGCTCCTTGAGGGCGGCCTCGTCCGCGACCTCCGCGTCCAGTGCGCCGCGGAGCGTCACCAGGTCGTCGGCGAGCAGCCGTAGCCGCGCGTCGCGCAGGTCCGCCTGGATCACGGCGGCCCGTCGCGCCACCGCGGCCTGCCGTCCCAGCGGCTTGAGCTGGCGCCGCAGTTCGTCGGTCAGGTCCTGCACCCGCGCGAGATTGGCCTGCATCGCGTCGAGCTTGCGCAGCGCCTTCTCCTTGCGCTTGCGGTGCTTCAGTACGCCCGCGGCCTCCTCGATGAAGGCGCGACGGCCCATCGGATCGGCGTGGAGTACGGAGTCCAGCTGTCCCTGTCCGACGATGACGTGCATCTCGCGGCCGATGCCGGAGTCGGAGAGCAGCTCCTGGATGTCGAGCAGCCGGCAGGTGTCCCCGTTGATCTGGTACTCGCTGCTGCCGCCGCGGAACATGATCCGCGTGATGGTGACCTCGGCGTAGTCGATCGGCAGCGCGCCGTCGGAGTTGTCGATGGTCAGAGAGACCTCGGCGCGGCCGAGCGGCGGGCGCCCGGTGGTTCCGGCGAAGATGACGTCTTCCATCTTTCCGCCGCGCAGGGTTTTGGCTCCCTGTTCCCCCATGACCCAGGACAGCGCGTCCACCACGTTGGACTTGCCGGATCCGTTCGGGCCGACGACGCAGGTGATTCCCGGTTCGAAACGCAGGGTGGTCGCGGAGGCAAAGGATTTGAAGCCGCGCAGGGTCAGGGACTTGAGGTGCACGCCGCCGGACTCTACCTTTCACGGTCGGTTTCACCCATGAAGGTGCAGGGCACATCAGACGTTAAAGGACGGCCGGAAAGAAAGAAGGGACGCCGAAGCGTCCCTTGCAGATTCTGCGTGGCTGGAGTCGAGCGACGATTGTCAGGTGAGCGCAGGCTCCGCCTTGGATACGTCGAGGTCGATGCTGTCCAGCAGCGAGTCTCCGTGCTGAGCGGCGGCCGCATTCAGTGCGTCGTTCTCGGACTGGATTCGTCCGAGTTCGGACTCGAGGTCCTGGACGCGCTGCTGAAGCCGTCGCATCTCGGCGAGGAGTCGCGGGTCGGAACCGCCGACGTAACCGAGAAGCGCCTTTGCCATGATGGATGGTCCTCCACACTGAGTGACCGACCGAAGCGGTGTGGGTCGTGAGGGAATCGCACCCGCGGATGTCCGGCAGCGACTGACAGTCACTGCGCTTACTACTGCCAACACTGCCAAACAGCTCAGGTGCGCGGGGCTTCCAGCGTCTCACCAAAAAGTTTGACGGTCAACACGATCACGCCCTGTATCGGCGGGCAGCCCGGCTCTCGCAAGGGTCCTGGGGATCGTCCTCGACTCCGAGCCTTCCACGAATCGACCGCGGCAGCAACGCGTCGGCGAGGAATGCGCAGATCCGACCGGGTGCGCGCCATCCAGAGATCTGATCAGTTCATGATCAGCGAAAAGATCACCGGATCTCGAATCCGTCGTAGCCCCCGCGCGGTGTGCCCCAGATCTCTGTCACTCCGTCCACCCTCCCGGGCGTGTCGGCCGAGCGGAGCCAGTCCAGCAGCCGGTGGCAATTCTCACGTTGACCTTCCGCCACCACCTGCACTCGACCGTCGTCGAGGTTGAGCGCGAAGCCGGCCAGTCCGCCGATCTCCAGAGCATTGGCCCTGGTGAACCAGCGGAAGCCCACTCCCTGTACTCGACCGCGTACCCAGGCGGTCAGACGGACCTCTTCATTCATGCGTGAACGCTAACCGGGCAAACACTTCCGGGGCACATCGCCCCCCTGACGTCATCGGCTACAGTCCCCCACCAACGACCACCCGTTCGGGTGAGTACGCGTTGATCTTGCGAGGAAGGCAAGCCACCGATGGGACGCCACCGACTCCACGCCGCGCCACGCGGCGGCGGCAAGCGCCGCACCGCCGTGCGCACCGGCCTGCTCGGTGCGTCCGTGGCCGTGGCCCTCGGTACGGCGGCAGTCACGACCGGTTTTGTACCGGTCGGCGGCTCGTTCCCGTACGTCGGCACCGACTCCGCCTCCCAGACCCGGGCCCAGGCCGAGCCCTCGGCGAGCCCCAGTCGCACGCTGGAGCAGCAGGGCGGCCTCGCCAACCTCTCCGGCCGTGCCTCCGCCGTACCGGACGCGGGCACTCCTTCCGCCTCGCCCAGCCCGTCGGCCTCCCCTTCCCCGTCGGCGTCGCCCTCGGCGTCCCCCTCGCCCTCCCCCTCCACCCAGGAGCCGGAGAAGAGCGCCACGCCGAAGCCGGCGGCCCCGAAGCCGGCGGCCCCGAAGCCGGCCGCCCCCAAGCTCGTGGTTCCCAAGCCGGTGGTCCCCAAGCCGGTGGTCTCCAAGCCGGTGGTCCCCAAGCCCCTGGTCCCCAAGCCCGTCGCACCGAAGCCCTCGGCCCCCGCCCCCTCGGACGGGCACTCCGCCGAGGAGGCGGCCGTCCTCACGCTGGTCAACCAGGAGCGCGCCCAGGCCGGGTGCGGTCCGGTCCGGGCGAACCCGCCCCTCGCGGCGCTGGCCGGGGCCTTCAGCAAGGACATGGCCGTGCGGGGCTTCTTCGACCACACCGACCCCGACGGGAACACCCCGTGGATGAGGGCCGAGAACGCCGGGATATCCGGCATGGGCGGCGAGAACATAGCCCGCGGCCAGGGTGACGCCGACGCCGTGATGAAGGCCTGGATGAACAGTCCGGGCCACAAGGCGAACATCCTCAATTGCGAATACCGCACCCTGGGCGTCGGCGCCCACTTCGCCGCGGGCGGCCCCTGGTGGACCCAGGAATTCGGCTTCTAGCCACCGGCCCCGCCCATCGCAGCGGCGGCTAACTCTTCGAAAGCGCAGGCGGACGCTCAGCGCTGCACGGGAGTACGCTGAAACCATGGAGACTCCCACCCGCGCCGAAGCCCCCGCGTCCGGGCTTCCCTTCGACGTCTTCGCGCGCGCCTGCCCCTCCCGGGAGACCCTGGAGCACGTCACCGGCCGCTGGGGCAGCCTCACGGTCGGCGCCCTGCGCTCCGGCCCGTGCCGCTTCAACGAGCTGCGCCGCCGGGTGGACGGCGTGAGCGAGAAGATGCTCTCCCAGACCCTGCACGCGCTGGAGCGCGACGGCATCGTCCACCGCGAGGCGCAGCCGACCAACCCTCCGCGCGTGGACTACGAGCTGACCCCGCTCGGCCGCGAGATCGCCGACCGGCTGATCCCCTTGATCCACTTCCTGGAGGGCAGCATGGACCAGGTCCTGGCGGCCCGGCAGTCCTACGACGCCACGCGCGCCGGCCGCTGACACCGCGGGCAGAAGTAGCTGGACCGGTTCATCCACGCCCGCCGCCGCATCGGCGTACCGCAGCGGCGGCAGGGCTCGCCCTCGCGCCCGTAGGCGTCCAGGGAGCGGTCGAAGTAGCCGGATTCGCCGTTCACGTTCACGTAGAGGCTGTCGAAGCTGGTTCCGCCGACGGCGAGCGCGGCGTCCATGACCGCGCGCACGTGGGTGAGGAGTTCCGCGCTCCGGGGGCGGGTGAGGGTGGCCGTGGGGCGCTCGTAGTGCAGCTTCGCCCGCCACAGCGCCTCGTCCGCGTAGATGTTGCCGACGCCGCTGATCAGCGACTGGTCCAGCAGCGCCCGCTTGACGGTGGTGCGCTTGGCGCGCAGGGCCAGGTGATAGGCCCCCTCGTCGAAGAGCGGGTCCAGGGGGTCCCGGGCGATGTGCGCGATGACATCGGGCAGTCCGTCCGTGCTGCCGGGGACCGTCTCGTGGAGGGAGAGCCCGCCGAAGGTCCGCTGGTCCACGAAGCGCAGCTCGGTCCCGGCGTCGTCGTCGAAGCGGATCCGGACGCGCAGGTGCTTCTCGTCGGGGGCGTCGGCCGGCTGCACGAGCAGCTGTCCGCTCATTCCGAGGTGTCCGAGGACGGACAGGTCCCGCCCTTCCAGGGGCAGCCACAGGTACTTCCCGCGCCGCCGCGGCACCCCGATGGCCTGCCCGGCCAGGCGCGCGGCGAAATCGGCGCCGCCCGCCAGGTGGCGCCGTACCGCTCGCGGGTGGAGCACCTCCACGGCGGCGACCGTCCGCCCGGCCACCCAGCGCTCCAGCCCGCGGCGCACGACTTCGACCTCGGGCAGCTCGGGCACGGTTTCCTCCGGGGCGGGGCGGGCGGGGGCGCGGGATGAGGGCGCTGCCGCCGAGCCTACCGGCCCTCGAAACGGGGCCGCCCGCCCCTGCTCGGCAGGGGCGGGCGGGCAAATCCCGAAGGAAGGGTCAGGCGTTCAGCGTCGGGTCGGCGGGCACCGGTGCCCCGCCGTCCTCGGCCTCGGCCGGAGCGGTAGCGCCCACGGCTGCTGCCGCGATCCGCTGGTCCGCCGCGGCGCGGATTCCGCGCCACGCGGACTCCGCCGCCTGCTGTTCCGCTTCCTTCTTGCTGCGGCCGGTGCCGGTGCCGTACGAGACACCACCGACGCGAGCGGCAGCTGTGAAGGTCTTCTCGTGGTCCGGTCCGGTCTCGGTGACCAGATATTCCGGTACGCCGAGGCCTTCGGCCGCCGTGAGCTCCTGGAGACTGGTTTTCCAGTCCAGGCCGGCCCCGAGGTTGGAGGACTTCTCGATGAGCGGGTCGAAGAGCCGGTGGACCAGCTCCGAGGCCGCGTCGAGGCCCTGATCGATGTAGACCGCGCCGATCACCGCTTCAAGGGTGTCGGCGAGGATGGAGGCCTTGTCCCGGCCACCCGTACCCTCTTCGCCCCGGCCGAGCCGGATGAAGGAGCCGAGTTCGAGGCCGCGCCCCACCTCCGCAAGTGCGCGCGAGTTGACCACCGCGGCCCGAAGCTTGGCCAGCTGGCCTTCGGGGAGATCGGGGTGGGTCGTGTACAGCGTGTCCGTGACCACCAGGCCCAGCACGGAGTCCCCGAGGAACTCCAGCCGTTCGTTGGTGGGCAGACCGCCGTTCTCGTACGCGTACGAGCGGTGGGTCAGCGCACGCACCAGAAGGGCGGACTCGAGTTGGTACCCGAGCCGCCCTTCCAGAAGCGTGTGGGACGAGGCCGCGTTCTTACTGTCTGCCTGCTTCTCAGCGTTGGACAGCTCAGACATTGCGCCTCTCACCAGCCGCTCAGACCTCGAGGACCTGGCGCTTGTTGTAGGTGCCGCAGCTCGGGCACGCAATGTGCTGGAGCTTCGGCTCCTGGCAGCGCTCGCACGAAACCAGGTTGGGGACCGCAGCCTTCCACTGCGACCGGCGGTGGCGCGTGTTGCTGCGCGACATCTTCCGCTTCGGAACAGCCACGGCTACTTCTCCTGCTTCTCGGCGGCGCTCTGAACGTCGTCAGATGCAGTGCCGCTCATGTTGTCCTTCTCGTCGTCCTGATCGGTCACGACGAGTTCCTGCAATGCCGCCCAACGGATGTCGACGGCATCATGGTGGTGGTCCGGGTCGTCATTCAGGCTGAGCCCGCAATCGGGGCACAGTCCGAGACAGTCCTCCCGGCACACCGGCTGCAGCGGCAGTGCGAGCACCACCACGTCGCGCAGCACGGGTTCGAGGTCGAACAAGCCGTCCTCAAGGTGGAGCGTGTCCTCGTCGTCCTCGGCGTCGTCGGCCGGCTCCGCCTTCGAGCGGGTCCGGTCGTCGGCGTCAGGGTACGAGAACATCTCCTGGAAGTCCGCCTTGATCTCGCGCTCGACGGACT
Source organism: Streptomyces sp. NPDC003042 (assembly GCF_053591315.1). Classification (NCBI taxonomy): domain Bacteria; kingdom Bacillati; phylum Actinomycetota; class Actinomycetes; order Kitasatosporales; family Streptomycetaceae; genus Streptomyces; species Streptomyces sp. NPDC003042. Next base: position 33,385 of record NZ_JBSFTP010000005.1, on the reverse strand, counting down.
CCAGACACCTTACGCACTCCCCCACGGCCGATGCACGGGCGGTGCCTGTGACAAGCACCCCTTCCATGACCGACTCCAGGCGGAGCTTGAGCTTCAGCGGGGTGCCTTCCGGCACTCCGATGACTCCGGCGAGACCGAGGTCCGCCGGTGCCGCGATCTCGCGGGACAGCCGCAGCATGGCACCAGGACGCCGACCCAGCTCGTGCGTGTCGAACACGAGAGGGTTGCGGTGGTCGAGGTGGGTATTCAGGGCTGGTCCCGCTTTCACAGATCGCTGAAGATCAAAAACCATCAAGACACTGCCACTTACGGGCAGCATGGATCACGGTGCATACGCGCGACCGAAGAGCCAGGATACCCGGAGCCGCGCCCTGGACCCAATCGGGGCTAGCGTCCCTGTTCGTACTGGCGCAGCTGGTCCAGGTTGATCATGCTCGTGTCGAAGAGGCTGGTCTCGTCGAGCGCGGGCTGCTGGGGCTGGGCGTATCCGGCATACGGGTCGGCCTGCTGCGCGGGGACCCCGTAGGGCGCCGCGTAGCCCGCGCCCGCACCGGCGTACGGGTCCTGCTGCTGCATCGCGTAGGTCTGCCCGGCATAGGGGTCCGTGTAGGGCGCGGCGTATACCGCTCCAGTGGAGCCGGTGCTTGCACCGGGGTACGCGTCCTGCTGCTGGGCGGCGGGCTGCTGGTACGGGTAGGCGTCGTACTGGGGTTCCGGCTGGGCCTGCGCGGGGACGGGGGCGCGCGGCGGTGCGGGCTCCGGCTCGGCGAGGCCGGCCAGGAAGTCGGCGTCGCTCGCGTGCCGGGCGCTCTGCCCGGCGGCCGCGTCCTGGGCGGCCATGTGCGCCCCGAGGTCGTCGGCCGGCGCCCGGCCCAGCAGCTTCTGCCGGCCCCGGCCGACGGCCTCCAGGGTCTTGGAGAGCACCGCCTCGAAGGTGGCCAGCTTCGTGTCGACGTACGCGTCCGCCTGCTCCCGCTGGATCCGCGGGTCGTCGCTGCGCTCCGGCGCCTGCGCGTCCGCGTACCCGTGCTCGTCCAGGCCGGGCCCGCGGCCCAGGAGCTTCTCGCGGCCCCGGTCGACGGAGCCGATGGTCTTGCTGAGCACGACCTCGAAGTTGGCGAGCTTGCTGTCGACGTAGTCGTCCGCCTCGGCCCGGATCTCCTCGGCCTCCCGGCGGGCTTCCGCCAGGATCCGGTCCGCCTCGGCCTGCGAGCGGCGCGCGATCTCGGTGTCGGAGATCAGCGAGCCGCGCTGGGCGTGCGCGGACTCGATGATCCGGTCCGCCTCCCGGCGGGCCTCGTCGACCATCTGCTCCCGCCCCCCGATGAGCTCGCGCGCCTGCGCGAGCGAGCCGGGCAGGGCCTGGCGCACCTCTTCGAGCTGGGCGAGGAGTTCCGTGCGGTTGATCACGCAGGATGCCGACATCGGCATGGACCGGGCGCCGCCGACGGCCGCGACGATCTCGTCGAGCTTCTTCTGTACGTCCATGGGGGCTCGCACTCTCTCTGCCTCGGGCGGATCCCGAGACGGACGGGACGACTGTAGGGCCACCCGGTGGACGTACGGCGCCGACCGGGAAAGTTCAGCCGGCCCGCCGCCCGGTCACCGGTTGCGCAGGCGCTCGATCAGCGCCGCGTGCACCGACGCGGGCAGCAGGTGGGCGACGTCGCCGCCCCAGGCCGCGACCTCCTTGACCAGGGAGGACGACAGGAAGCTGTACGTGGGGTTGGTGGGCACGAACAGCGTTTCGACGCCCGACAGCCCCATGTTCATCTGGGCCATCTGGAGTTCGTAGTCGAAGTCGCTGACGGCACGCAGGCCCTTGACGATGGCCGGGATGTCCCGCTGCTTGCAGAAGTCGACGAGCAGCCCGTGGAAGGACTCCACCTCGACGTTCCCGTAGTCGGCCGTCGCCTCGCGGATCAGCTCGATCCGCTCCTCGACGGTGAACAGTCCCTGCTTGGACTGGTTGATCATCACGGCGACGTGGACGACGTCGTAGAGCCTGGAGGCCCGGCCGATGATGTCGAGGTGTCCGTTGGTGATGGGGTCGAACGACCCCGGACAGACGGCGCGGCGCAACTGAAGTCCCTCGCTCTCCGGTGCGGGCATCATGAACCTTCGCTGGTGAAGGCGGCGCGACCGTACCAAAGGGTGCCTTCGCCGTACTTGCGCGAACGGAGCGGTTCGAATCCCTCGGGCCACGGGAACGCGCCGCTCCTCGTGCTGCGCTCCACGGTGACGAGCGCATCGTCCGTGAGCCAGCCATTGGACCGGAGTGTGAGGAGGATCTCCCGGAGATCGTCGTGGCCGACGGCGTACGGAGGGTCCAGGAAGACGATGTCGTACGGGTCCCCGTGCGCGGCGGCCGACACGACCTGCTCGGCTTTGCCCGCGCGGAACTCGGCCCCCGGCAGACCCAGCGCCTTGATGTTGTCCCGGATGGCCTTGGCCGCCTTCGCGTCGGGCTCGACCAGCAGGGCGTGGGCCGCGCCCCGGGAGAGGGCCTCCAGGCCCACGGCGCCGGAGCCGGCGTACAGGTCGAGCACCCGGGAGCCCTCCATGCCGTGCAGTGACTCCCAGGTGGAGAAGAGCCCTTCGCGCATCCGGTCGGAGGTCGGGCGGGTGCCGGTGCCGGGCGGCACGGCCAGCTTCCGCCCGCCGGCGGTGCCGGCGATCACGCGGGTCATCTGGGGTCCTTCGCTGGGGCGGGTGGGTCGGGTACGGCAGTTCCACGATAGGTCGTGCCGTTCGGGTCATGCCGTTCGGGTGGGGTGCCCTCAGCCCTTCTCCAGGTACTGCTCACGCTCGGTGTCCAGCAGGGCGTCCAACGCGGTCAGCAGCCCCGGCAGCCGCTCCAGCTCCGGGTCGGCGGCGACGACGCGGCTGGCCTCCTCCCGCGCCTCGGCGATGATCTCCTCGTCCTCGATGACGGACAGCACCCGCAGCGAGGAGCGGACTCCCGACTGGGCCTGGCCCAGCACGTCGCCCTCGCGGCGCTGTTCCAGGTCGATCCGGGAGAGCTCGAAGCCGTCGAGGGTGGCGGCGACGGCCGCGAGCCGGGCCCGGGCGGGGCTGGCCTCGTGCATCTCGCTGACCAGCAGGCACAGGCCGGGCGCGGAGCCCCGGCCGACGCGGCCGCGCAGCTGGTGGAGCTGGGAGACGCCGAACCGGTCCGCGTCCATGATCACCATGACAGTGGAGTTGGGGACGTTCACACCGACCTCGATGACGGTGGTGGCGACGAGCACCTTGACCTCGCCCGCCGTGAAGCGGCGCATCACGTCGTCCTTGTCGGCCGGGTCCATCCGTCCGTGCAGCACCTCGACGCCCAGCCCGGCGAGCGGGCCGCGCGTGAGCTGCTCGGCGATGTCCAGGACGGCCAGCGGCGGCCGCTTCTCGGCCTCGTCCTCGGCCGAGGGCTTCTTCTTCTTGGGGTCGTCCTCCGCGTCACCGATGCGCGGGCACACCACGTACGCCTGGTGGCCGTTCTCCACCTCCTCGCGGACCCGTTCCCAGGCGCGGGTGAGGAAGTGCGGTTTGTCCTTGGCGGGCACCACATGGGTGGCGATCGGGGACCGCCCGGCCGGCAGCTGGTCGAGGACGGAGGTCTCCAGGTCACCGAAGACGGTCATCGCGACCGTGCGCGGGATCGGGGTCGCGGTCATCACCAGCAGGTGCGGCGGCTGTTTGCCCTTGGAGCGCAGCGCGTCGCGCTGCTCCACGCCGAAGCGGTGCTGTTCGTCGACCACGACGAGGCCGAGGTCGTGGAACTGCACCTTGTCCTCGATCAGCGCGTGCGTGCCGATGACGATCCCGGCCTCACCGGTGACCAGGTCGAGCAGGGCCTGGCGCCGGGCGGGCATCCCCATCGACCCCGTGAGCAGTACCACCTTGGTGCCCTGGTCGGAGCCGCCGAGCATCCCTCCCTCGGCCAGCTCGCCCATCATCTCGGTGATCGAGCGGTGGTGCTGCTGGGCGAGGACTTCGGTGGGCGCGAGCATCGCGGCCTGCCCTCCGGAGTCGACGACGGCGAGCATGGCCCGCAGCGCCACCAGAGTCTTCCCCGAGCCGACTTCGCCCTGGAGGAGGCGGTGCATGGGGTGGCTGGTGGCGAGGTCGTCGAAGATCTCCTGGGAGACCTTCTGCTGGCCGTCGGTCAGCGTGAAGGGCAGCTTGGCGTCGAAGGAGTCCAGGAGGCCGCCGGGGGTGGGTCGGCGCGGGACGGCCGGGAGCTGGGAGTCGGCGTGCCGGCGGCGGGCCAGGGCGACCTGGAGGACGAAGGCCTCGTCCCACTTCAGGCGCTGGCGGGCGTCGTCGATGTCGGCCTTGGTCGCCGGACGGTGGATCTTGAGGAGGGCTTCGGTGAGCGGGACGAGCCCGCGGCCCTCGCGCAGGGCGGGCGGCAGCGGGTCCACGGTCTCGTGGACGCTGGGCAGCACCGCGTCCACGCATTTGGCGATCTTCCAGGACTCCAGTTGCTTGCAGGCCGGGTAGATGGGGATGAGCCGGCCGGCGAAGGCGGACGCCGCGTCGCTCTCGCCCGCTTCGGCACCGAGCGGCTCGTACGCGGGGTGGGCCAGCTGGAGTTTGTGGTTGAACTTCGAGACCTTGCCCGCGAACATCGCGCGGCTGCCGGGCAGCAGGTCCTTGTGCGGCTTGTGCACGCCCGCGCCGAAGAAGACCAGCTGGAGCCGGCCGTTGCCGTCGGTGATGGTGACTTCGAGGCGTTTGCCGCGGCCGCCGTTGAAGGTCAGGATGCGGGCGTCGGCGACCTGCGCGACGACCGTCACGTGCTCGTCGAGCTGGTCGGCGAGGTCGGTGAGGGAGGTCAGCTCACCGCGCTCGGCGTACCGCCGGGGGTAGTGGTGCAGCAGGTCCAGGGCCGTGTGCAGGCCGAGCTGCTCGGCCAGCACCTTGGCGGTGGCGGGGCCGAGGGTCTTCTTGAGGTCTTCGTCGAGCGCGGGCACGTGTTCCATTGCACACCATCGCGCTGACAAGGCCGCCGCGCGACCCTTACTCCACCCCGATGAGGAGCGGCGCCGAGTACTGCCCGCCCCGGTAGGTGACGGTGTCGACGGCCAGGTGCGCGTGCTGGACGTACGCCTCCAGGCGCGCGGCGAGCGCGTCCGGCACGTCGGGTCCGAGGACGAGGGTGACGAGCTCGCCGCCCGAGCCGAGCATCCGCTCCAGGACCGCCTCGGCCGTCTCGGGCAGGCCGGAGCCGATGACCGCGACGTCGCCGTCGATGAGCCCGAGCACGTCCCCGGCCTGGCAGATGCCGGCGGAGGTGAACGACTGCCGTTCCGCGACGGCCAGTTCCGCGTACCGGGTGGCGCCGGCGGCCGCGGTCATGGCGACGACGTCCTCGTCGAAGCTGCCGTCCGCGTCGTGCACCGCGAGGGCGGCCAGGCCCTGGACCGCGGACCGGGTGGGGATCACGGCCACCCGTACGCCGTCGGCGCGGGCCTGCTCGGCCGCCGCGACCGCGGCGGCGCGCTGCTCGGTGCCGCCGGGCAGCAGGACCACCTCGCGGGCGTGGGCCCGCCGGATGGCGTCGAGCAGTTCGGCGACGACGGGCGGCTCCCCGGGGCGGGCCAGCACGGTGGTCGCGCCCGCCTCCGCGCAGAGCACGGCCAGTCCCTCGCCGGGGAGCACGGCGACCACGGCCCGCTGGACGCGCGGGGCCCGGGTGCGGCGCCGTTCGTCGCCGAAGTGCGTGATGCGGATCCGGTACGGCCGCCCGGCGACCACCCCGGCCTCCACGGCGGCGCCGGGATCGTCGACGTGCACGTGGACGTTCCACAGCCGGTCGCCGCCGACCACCACCAGGGAGTCGCCGAGCCCGTCGAGCCGCGTGCGCAGCCGCGCGACGGCTTCTTCGGCGGCCTCCAGCAGGTAGATGACCTCGTACGCGGGCCCGCCGTGTTCCTCGGCGCACGGCTCGGGCACCTGCGCTGCGGGCGCGGCCCGGCCGCGTACCGGCTCGGGTTCGGGCTCCTGTCCGGACAGCGCCTGCCACAGGGCCCCGAGTACGGCGACCAGCCCGCAGCCTCCGGCGTCGACCACCCCGGCCCGGCCCAGCACGGCCAGCTGCCCCGGGGTCTCGGCGAGGGCGGCGCGGGCCCCGTCGTAGGCGGCGCGGGCCACGTCGGCGGCCGTCGCGGCGGCGGTCTCGGCGGCCGTACCGGCCCGCGCGGCGGCGGCCGCGACGGTGAGCATGGTGCCCTCGACCGGGTGCGCGACGGCCTCGTACGCCTCCTGCGCGGCCCGGGTGAGCGCCTGCGCCAGCAGGGGGCCGGGCGCCCGGCCCGCGGGCTCGGCGCCGAGTACGTCGGCCACTCCGCGCAGCAGCTGGGCCAGGATCGTCCCGGAGTTGCCCCGGGCGCCTATGAGGGCGCCGTGCGCGTAGGCCCTTACGGCCCCGGACAGGGAGGCGGAGGCGGGCGTGCCGTCGGTCACCCAGGCCTCGGTGAGCGCGCGGTCGGCCGACTCGGCGGTCAGGTAGAGGTTGGTGCCGGTGTCGGCGTCCGCGACCGGGTAGACGTTGATCGCGTCGATCTCCTCGCGGGCCCGGCCCAGTGCGGCCAGGGCCAGCGAGCTCCAGGTGCGCACCGCTTCGGCGTCGAGGGTGTGCGGGCCAGGCTCGTGCGCCACCGGGCGTTCCTCCTTGTGCGGGCCAGGGTTCACCGCAGGGTAACGAAGGACGGCCCGCACCCCTGGACCCCGGGGCGGGGCCGGCGGCGGTCATGGTAGTTTTCTTGGACCGAAGCAGTCGTTGTATGCTGCTCAGGTTGCCCGGCGAGAGTCGGGCCATTCGTCCGGCAAGCCACTTCAGACTCTCTGATTCCGGTGCGCCGGATTTCACTGTAAGTGCATCTGAAGTCTTTGGAGTGACCTGTGGCTGCCAACTGCGACGTTTGCGCCAAGGGGCCGAGCTTCGGCAACAGCATCTCCCACTCGCACCGCCGTACGTCCCGTCGCTGGAACCCGAACATCCAGCGCGTCCGTGCCGTGGTCAATGGGACGCCGAAGCGCCTCAACGCCTGCACCTCGTGCATCAAGGCCGGCAAGGTCGCGCGCTGACGCCCCGTCGTCGTAGCGCAGCCCTTCCGGTTGCCAAGAAGGCCGGTCCACCTCTGGTGGACCGGCCTTTTGTCTTGTCCGGCGCGGGTCCCCGCACCCGCGCCCGCTGTCAGCGCGACCGCCAGGCGTGATCCACCGGTCCGATGCCCGCGCCGAGCGGGAAGCCGGCGGCGATGGCGCCGCTGACGTACTCCTTGGCGTCCGTGACGGCCTGCGGGACCGTGAGGCCCTTGGCCAGGCCCGCCGCGATCGCGCTGGCGAGGGTGCAGCCCGTGCCGTGCGTGTGCGGGTTGCCGTGCCGGGGCGCCCGTAGCCACAGTTCCTCGGCGCCGTCGGTCAGCAGGTCCACCGCTTCGCCGCCGTGCGCCGCGAGGTGTCCGCCCTTGATGAGCGCCCACCGGGGCCCGTGGCGCAAGATCGCGTCGGCGGCCCGCCGCATGTCGTCCTCGTTCTCCACGGCCACGCCCGTGAGCCGCGCCACCTCGTCGAGGTTCGGCGTCGCGACCGTGGCCCGGGGCAGCAGCTCCGTGCGTACGGCGTCCAGCGCCGAGGCGGCCAGCAGCGCGTCCCCGTGCTTGGAGACCCCCACGGGGTCCACGACCGCCGGGGCCGCGGTGCCGGCCAGCAGCTCCGCCACCGTCTCCACCAGCACGGCGGAGGAGAGCATCCCGGTCTTCACGGCCTGGACGCCGATGTCGTCCACCACGGCCCGGTACTGGGCCGTGACGGCCTCGGCGGGCAGTTCCCAGGCCCCGCGCACGCCGAGCGAGTTCTGCGCGGTCACCGCGGTGATCACGCTCATGCCGTGCACGCCGAGCGCCATCATGGTCTTGAGGTCCGCCTGGATGCCCGCGCCGCCGCCGGAGTCCGATCCGGCGACGGTCAGGCACAGCGGCGGGGCCCCGGCGTTCATCGCGAGGGCTCCTCGGCGGCCGGGTCGGCGCCGAAGTGGTCCCAGCCGCCGGTGCTGGTCCAGGGTGCTCCGTCCACGGTCACCTGGGGCAGCGCGGAGCGGTTCTGCACCTCTCCGATGACCTTCCAGCGGGCCGGCAGCTTCACGTCGGGCGGGAAGGTCGCCACGATGGCGTGGTCCTCTCCCCCGGTGAGCACCCATTGCAGCGGGTCCACGCCGACGGCCTGGCCGATGTCGTGCATCTGCGTCGGGATGTCCACGGCTCCCGAGCGCAGGTCGATCCGTACCTTGCTGGCCTCGGCGATGTGCCCGAGGTCGGCGATCAGGCCGTCGCTGACGTCGGTCATGGCCGTGGCGCCGAGTCCGGCGGCCGCCGGGCCCGCGTGGTAGGGCGGTTCGGGCCGCCGGTGCGCCTCCACGAAGGCCCGGGGGGAGCGGAAGCCGCGCGAGAGCACCGCGAAGCCGGCGGCGGACCAGCCGAGCCAGCCCGTGACGGCCACGACGTCGCCGGGCTGGGCGCCGGAGCGCAGGACGGGCTCGTGGTTGCGCAGGTCACCGAGGGCGGTGATGGCGACGGTGATGGTGTCGCCGCGTACGACGTCCCCGCCGACCACGGCCGCGCCCGCGACCTGGCATTCGTCGCGGATGCCGTCCATCAGCTCGGTGGGCCAGGTGACCGGCAGCTCCGCCGGGACGACGAGGCCGAGCAGCAGCGCCGTGGGCACCGCGCCCATCGCGGCGATGTCGGCGAGGTTCTGCGCGGCGGCCTTGCGGCCGACGTCGTAGGCCGTGGACCAGTCGCGCCGGAAGTGCCTGCCCTCCAGGAGGATGTCCGTGCTCGCCACGACCCGCCGGTCGGGGGCCGACACCACCGCGGCGTCGTCGCCGGGTCCGAGCCGGACCGCCGGGGTGGTGGTGAGCCGTGAGGTGAGCTCCCGAATGAGCCCGAACTCCCCCAGCTCGCCCACAGTGCCCTTCATCGCTGTGCCCCTTCTTGGCAAGTCCGCTTGCGGTCGCGAGCCGTCACAGCTCTGGGTACCGTCAACAGATACGTCAACTTCTGGTCTCCGTACACCCCGATACGTGTGGCGCCGGGCCCATGGGGTATCCCCACGGCACGTAGGGGAAGGGTCTCCCCGCGGCGCACGGCGACGCGGTACCGTGGCGTCCCTTCTTCCCCCGGCCCGCCCGATCTTCCCGGGCCCATCCGAAGGTTAGGGGAAATGATCCTCGTGGCCGCCCTGGAGGTTCCGTGGTACAGGCGTACATCCTCATCCAGACCGAGGTGGGCAAGGCGTCGTCCGTCGCCGAGTCCATCGGCCAGATCGCGGGGGTGATTCAGGCCGAGGACGTGACGGGCCCGTACGACGTGATCGTGCGCGCCGAGGCCGACACCGTCGACGATCTCGGCCGCATGGTGGTCGCCAAGGTCCAGCAGGTGGAGGGGATCACCCGCACCTTGACCTGCCCGGTGGTCCATCTGTAGCCCCCGTCTACTCTGGGCCGGTGATGTCACTACACCGCCGGCGACTGCGTCTGCCCGCCCTGCTGGCCCTGCTGGCCCTGGCGGGCTGTGCCCCGGGGGATTCCGAGGCGCGGGTGGATCCGCCGCCCGCTCCGCCCGCCGACGTCGCGGGGCTCTGTGCGGCGTTGCACGAGGAGCTCCCGCGGACGGTGGCCGGACTGGCGCGGACCCCCACCGAACCGGCGTCGGATCTGACCGCCTCGTGGGGCGGCTCGGCGATCGTACTGCGGTGCGGTATCCCCAAGCCCCCCGCGATGGCGGATCCGAAGCAGGAGGGCGTCGAGGTGAACGGCGTCGCGTGGCTGCTGGAGAAACGGCCCGACAGCGCCGGCGGCGGCTTCCGGTTCACCACCGGGGCGCGGCTGGCGTACACGGAGGTCCGGGTGGACAAGCAGCATGCCACGGATGCGGGCATGCTGGTCGAACTCTCCGGCGCCGTGGCCGCCACCGTCCCCGTCGGCATCTCGTCCTACTGAGCCGTCCCGCTGAGCCGTCCCGCTCCGCCCCCGCGCACGCACCGCCGCCCGTCGGCCATGCCTTTCAGGGCGGGCCGGCGGGCGGTCGGCTGTGCGGGGGGGCAGGCGGCTAGCGCAGCCCGGTGGAGCGGCGCAGGGCAGCCTGGATCAGGAGGTCCACGAGCTCCTGGTACTCGATGCCGGACTCCTGCCACATGCGCGGGTACATGGAGATCGGCGTGAAGCCGGGCATGGTGTTGATCTCGTTGATCACGAAGGTGCCGTCCTCGGTGAGGAAGAAGTCGGCACGCACCAGGCCCTCGCAGGACGCGGCGTCGAAGGCCTCGATCGCGAGCCGCCGCACCTCGGCGGTCTGCTCGGGAGTGAGCGGGGCGGGCACGATCCCGGAGGCGGAGTCGATGTACTTCGCCTCGAAGTCGTAGAAGTCGTGGCTGGAGACCGGCGGGATCTCGGCGGGCGCGCTGGCGCGCGGTCCGTCCTCGAACTCCAGCACGCCGCACTCGATCTCGCGGCCGCGCAGCAGCGCCTCCACGATGATCTTCGGGTCGTGGCGGCGGGCCTCGCGGACCGCGGCGTCCAGGCCGGAGGCGTCGTCGACCTTGGTGATGCCGATGGAGGAGCCGGCCCGGGCTGGCTTGATGAACAGCGGCCAGCCGTGCTCACCGGCGAAGTCGAGGATCTTCGCGCGGGCGGCGTCCTGGTCCGCTTCCCACTCGCGGGGGCGGATGGTCACGTACGGGCCGACCTTCAGCCCGAAGGACGTGAAGACCCGCTTCATGTAGTCCTTGTCCTGGCCGACGGCCGAGGCGAGGACGCCCGAGCCGACGTACGGGATCCCGGAGAGCTCCAGGAGGCCCTGGAGGGTGCCGTCCTCGCCGTACGGGCCGTGCAGCACGGGGAAGACGACGTCGACCTCGCCCAGGGCCTTGGGGACGGCTCCCGGCTCGGTGTAGACGACCTCGCGGCTGGCGGGGTCCACGGAGAGCACCACGGTGCCGCCGGAGGACTCGGCGAGCGTCTCCACGCTCGGGAGCTCGCGGTCCGCGATGGCCATGCGCTCGGGCTCGTCGGCGGTCAGCGCCCATCGGCCGTCCGTGGTGATGCCGATGGGCAGCACCTCGTACTTGGCGCGGTCGATGGAGCGCAGCACGGCGCCCGCGGTGACGACCGAGATGGCGTGTTCCGAGCTGCGGCCGCCGAACACGACGGCCACGCGGGGCTTGCGGCCCTGCTGCTCAGGGGTCTGGGAGAGGTTCTCGCTGCTCATATCGCCACGAGGGTACCCGCTCACACGTCCGGAAAGGACTCAGTGGCGTTCCGGTTTGGCGCTGCGTCCCATCAGTTCCTTCAGCGCGACCAGCGTGGGCTTGCCGTGGTGCACGATGTCGACCACGGTGTCGGTGATCGGCATGTCCACTCTGTACCGGCGGGCCAGATCCGCCACGGACTGGCAGGACTTGACCCCCTCGGCGGTCTGCTTGGTGACCGCGATGGTCTCCTCCAGGGTCATCCCGCGGCCGAGGTTGGTGCCGAAGGTGTGGTTCCGGGAGAGCGGCGAGGAGCACGTGGCGACCAGGTCGCCGAGGCCGGCGAGGCCGGAGAAGGTGAGCGGGTCGGCTCCCATCGCCACGCCCAGCCGGGTCGCTTCGGCGAGACCGCGGGTGATGAGGGAGCCCTTGGTGTTGTCGCCCAGACCCATGCCGTCCGCGATGCCGACGGCGAGACCGATGACGTTCTTGACGGCGCCGCCGAGCTCGCAGCCGATGACGTCGGTGCTCGTGTACGGGCGGAAGTACGGGGTGTGGCAGGCGGCCTGGAGGCGCTGGGCCACGGCCTCGTCGACGCAGGCGACGACGGAGGCGGCGGGCTGCCGGGCGGCGATCTCGGCGGCCAGGTTGGGGCCGGTCACGACGGCGATGCGCTCGGCGGGGACCTTCGCGACCTCTTCGATGACCTCGCTCATCCGCTTGGCGGTGCCGAGTTCGATGCCCTTCATCAGGGAGACGAGCACCGTGTCGGGCGCCAGCAGCGGGGCCCACGCGGCGAGGTTCTCGCGCAGGGTCTGCGAGGGGATGGCGAGGACGGTGAAGTCGGCGCCGGCCGCGGCCTCGGCCGGGTCGGTGGTGGCGCGGATGCCCGCGGGCAGTTCGACGCCGGGGAAGTAGTCCGGGTTGGTCCGGCCGGTGTTGATGGCGTCGACGACTTCGGCGCGGCGGCCCCACAGGGTCACCTCGCAGCCCGCGTCGGCGAGCACGATGGCGAAGGCCGTGCCCCACGAGCCGGTTCCGTAGACGGTTGCCTTCACGGGACGTGTCACTTCATGCCCTCCCCCGCGGCGTTGCGCCGCTGCTGCGCCCTGGCCTTGCGATGGTCGTACGGCTGCGCGGGCGCGCTCTCGCCCCGCAGCTCCTCCAGGAGTTTGGTGATGTCGGCCATGATGGCCTCGGTGGCCGCCTTGAGGACGTCCGGTGTGGGTTCCCGGTCGTAGAAGGCCGAGAGGTCCACGGGCGGTCCCGCGAGCACCTGGAGGGTCTTGCGCGGGAACAGGCGGATCTTGTTCTCCTTGGCATAGGGCGGCATCGCGAGATTCGCGCCCCACTGGGCCACCGGAATGACGGGCGCCTTGGTGATCAGTGCCACCCTGGCGGCGCCGGTCTTCCCGGCCATCGGCCACATCTCCGGGTCGCGGGTGAGGGTGCCTTCCGGGTAAAAGGCCACGCATTCACCGCGTTCGATGGCGTCCACGGCGGCCCGGAATGCGTCCAGCGCGTTGGTGGTCTCGCGGTAGACGGGGATCTGGCCGGAGCCGCGCAGGATCATGCCCACGAAAGGCACCCTGAAGAGTCCGGCCTTCGCGAGCAATCGGGGCACCCGGCCGGTGTTGTACTGGAAGTGCGCGTAGGAGAGCGGGTCCAGATACGAGTTGTGATTGACCGCCGTGATAAATCCGCCCTCGGCCGGAATGTGATCCATTCCCCGCCAGTCCCGCTTGAAGAGCACTACCAGCGGCGGTTTCGCGATGGCCGCCGCCAGGCGGTACCAGAAGCCGATTCTGCGGCGGGACACTCGGACACCTTCCTCTAGGACCGGTGCGTGGCTTCGGCACCTCGTCGTCCGGACAAGTCTCGCCCCGGGTCCGGTCTCTGTCGAGGACACCGTACGCCCCGCTCGCACCAAGGGGCCTCCCCGTGTCAGGTCGGGGGCGACAATGGGCCGACCGATGACCGGGGCACGGACTGCCGTCGGCCGGGGCGGGTGCGCCAGCGCACCGGAGGGAAGGGGTCCGTCACGAACGCCGTCTGGAGTGTGGTGCTCCCGCTGAAGCCCTTGGCACTGGCCAAGAGCCGTCTGGCGGCGGCCGTCGGCGCCTCCCGTCCCGGGCTGGCGCTGGCGTTCGCGCAGGACACCGTGGCCGGGGCGCTGGCCTGCGGGGCGGTGGCGGATGTGGTGGTCGTCACGGACGACGCCGCGGCGGGGGCGGAACTGGCCAGGCTGGGCGCGCGGATCGTCACCGACGCCCCGGGCGCCGGGCTCAACGCGGCGCTGGCCCATGGGGCGCGGGCGATACGGGCGGGCCGGCCGGGGTCCCCGGTGGCCGCGATGAACGCCGATCTGCCGGCCCTGCGGCCACCGGAATTGCTACGGGTGCTCGATACCGCCGCCGTATTTCCCCGGGCATTTCTGGCGGATGCGGCGAGAATCGGGACGACCTTGCTTTCCGCTGCTCCGGACGTGGAATTGGCCCCTTCGTTCGGTGGTCCGTCGCGGGCCCGGCATTCGGCCTCGGGCGCGGTGGAAATCTCTCTGGCGGGCGTCGAGAGCGTACGCCGGGACGTGGACACCGGCGCGGATCTGCGGACGGCCCTCGCCCTTGGTGTGGGGCCCCACACGGCCCGATACAGTGCCCGTATGCAGGCGACCGCGTACACGTACGACTCCCAGACCCGCAGCGGCAGTGTGCTGCTGGACGACGGCACCCCGGTGCCCTTCGAGGCCCAGGCCTTCGACGCGGGCGGTCTGCTGCTGCTGCGGCCGGGGCAGCGGGTGCGCATCGAGACGGACGGCGAGGGCGCGGACCTGCGCATCACCCTGGTGACTCTGCAGACCTTCTAAACCGCCTTGACCCTCGCACCCCTGTGACCTGCGAAGAACACACCGCGGGCCGGCTTCCCCAGGAGGGGAAGCCGGCCCGGCGTGTGTGACTCGTGCCCTTACTTGCTGCGGGCGGTGGTCTTCTTCGCGGTGGCCTTGCGCGTCGCCGTCTTCTTGGCGGGCGCCTTCGTCGCGGTGGCCTTCTTGGCCGCCGGAGCGGTCTTCTTGGCGGTCGCCGTGGTCTTCTTCGCGGCAGGCGTCGCCTTCTTGGCGGCGGTCTTGGCGGCCGGAGCCGCCTTCTTGGCCGCGGCGGTCTTCGCCGTGGTCTTCTTCGCGGCAGGCGTGGTCTTCTTGGCCGTGGTCTTCTTCGCCGCCGTGGTCTTCGCGGCGGTCGCCTTCTTCGTGGCGGCCTTCTTGGCCGCGGCCTTCGCGATGGTGGGAGGCGGGCCGGAAAGGCTGCCCTTGGGCGCCTTCTTCACCGAGACCTCGCCACCCTTGGGGAGCTTCTTGGTGCCGCTGACCAGGTCCTTGAAGCCCTGGCCCGCACGGAAGCGGGGAACCGAGGTCTTCTTGACCCGGACGCGCTCCCCCGTCTGCGGGTTGCGGGCGTAACGGGCCGGACGGTCGACCTTCTCGAACGAGCCGAAGCCCGTGACCGAGACCCGGTCGCCCGCGACGGTTGCGCGGACGATCGCGTCCAGTACCGCGTCGACAGCGTCCGCCGCCTGCTGGCGGCCGCCCAGCTTGTCGGCAATCGCTTCTACGAGCTGCGCCTTGTTCAACGTCTTCCCCTTCGGAGACTTCGCCAGAACGAATGTGTTCAAGCTTATTTCGCACGTTAGGCGGATATATACCGCAAATCAAACACGAAACGGGCTAATCACCCTAGTGCCGCAACGATGTCGGCTGTTACGGAGTTCCTTCGCATCAGTCGCCTTCAGGGAATCGACCCTCGTCGAGGTCCTTCATCAACCTGTCCAGGCGCCTTGCCGCATCGGCGAGATCATGCTTCGCCGTGGCAGTGACGACCAACAGCTTCCGGGACAGCGCCATCCTTACGCCCTCCGGGACTTGCAGTGTGCGCACCCTTCTGTGTGCTTCTTTCAACCGGTCCGCGACGAGTTCGTAGAGCTCGAGTTGACTGTCGCGTTCCATGCACAGATTGTGCCATCTGGGGCGAGTTGTCGCCTCACGGGGCCTCAACATACGGCTGTGCCCCCCGCCGGAAGGCGGGGGGCACAGTGTTGCCGATGTGATCACCCGAGGGCGAATAAGCGCTGATCAGGCAGGAATCAGGCCTGAATCGTGCGCGGCTTGAAGACCGGGCGGGTGCTTTCGTAAGCGCTGATGTCCCCTTCGTTCTGAAGGGTGAGCGAGATGTCGTCCAGCCCCTCCAGGAGACGCCAGCGGGCGTTGTCGTCGAGTTCGAACTCCGCCTCGACGCCCTCGGCTCGGACCTTGCGGTCGACCAGGTCGACGGTGACCTCGGCGGTGGGGTCGGCCTCGGTCAGCTCCCACAGCCGGTCGACGGTCTCCTGCGGCAGGACGACGGTCAGCAGACCGTTCTTCAGCGAGTTGCCGCGGAAGATGTCGGCGAAGCGGGAGGAGATGACCGTCTTGAAGCCGAAGTTCTGCAGCGCCCAGACCGCGTGTTCGCGCGAGGAGCCGGTACCGAAGTCGGGGCCGGCGATCAGGACGGTCGCGCCGGCGCGCTCCGGGCGGTTGGTGACGAACTCCGGGTCCTTGCGCCAGGCCTCGAAGAGCCCGTCCTCGAACCCGTCACGGGTGATCTTCTTCAGCCAGTGGGCCGGGATGATCTGGTCGGTGTCGACGTTGCTGCGGCGCAGCGGGACGGCCCGGCCGGTGTGGGTGGTGAAGGCTTCCATGGTTCAGACTCCGGCGTTCGCGGGGGCTTCGGACAGGTCGGCGGGCGAGGCCAGATGGCCCAGCACCGCGGTGGCCGCGGCCACCTGCGGGGACACCAGGTGGGTGCGCCCGCCCTTGCCCTGCCGGCCTTCGAAGTTGCGGTTGGAGGTGGACGCGGAGCGCTCGCCGGGCGCCAGTTGGTCGGGGTTCATGCCCAGACACATCGAGCAGCCCGCGTGCCGCCATTCGGCGCCGGCCTCCTTGAAGACCTTGTCCAGGCCCTCCGCCACGGCCTGCAGCGCGACCCGGACCGAGCCGGGGACGACCAGCATCCGTACGCCGTCGGCGACTTTGCGGCCCTCGATGATCCCGGCGACGGCGCGCAGGTCCTCGATGCGGCCGTTGGTGCAGGAACCTACGAAGACGGTGTCGACCCTGATGTCGCGCAGCGGCTGGCCGGCGGTCAACCCCATGTATTCCAGGGCCTTTTCGGCGGCATTGCGCTCCGAAGCGTCCTCGTACGAAGCCGGGTCGGGGACGTTGGCCGACAGGGGCGCGCCCTGGCCGGGGTTGGTTCCCCAGGTGACGAACGGGGACAGCGTGGTGCCGTCGATGACGACCTCGGCGTCGAAGACCGCGTCGTCGTCCGTGCGCAGCGTCTTCCAGTACGCGACCGCCGCGTCCCAGTCCTCGCCCACGGGGGCGTGGTCACGGCCCTCGAGGTAGTCGAAGGTCGTCTGGTCGGGGGCGATCATGCCCGCGCGGGCGCCGGCCTCGATCGACATGTTGCAGATGGTCATGCGGGCTTCCATCGACAGCTGCTCGATGGCCTCGCCGCGGTACTCCAGGATGTAGCCCTGGCCGCCGCCGGTGCCGATCTTGGCGATGATCGCCAGGATCAGGTCCTTGGCGGTGACGCCGTCGGCGAGCGCGCCGGTGACGGTGATCGCCATGGTCTTCGGGCGGGCCAGCGGCAGCGTCTGGGTGGCCAGCACGTGCTCGACCTGGCTGGTGCCGATGCCGAAGGCCAGAGCGCCGAAGGCGCCGTGCGTGGAGGTGTGCGAGTCACCGCAGACCACGGTGGTGCCGGGCTGGGTCAGACCCAGCTGCGGGCCCACGACGTGGACGACGCCCTGCTCGACATCACCCAGCGAGTGCAGGCGTACGCCGAACTCGGCGCAGTTCTTGCGCAGCGTCTCCAGCTGGGCCCGGGAGACCGGGTCGGCGATGGGCTTGTCGATGTCGATGGTGGGGGTGTTGTGGTCCTCGGTGGCGATGGTGAGGTCCAGGCGGCGGACCTTGCGACCGGCCTGCCGAAGTCCTTCGAAGGCCTGGGGGCTGGTCACCTCGTGCAGCAGGTGCAGATCGATGAAGAGGAGATCGGGCTCGCCCTCGGCGCGCCGGACGACATGGTCGTCCCAGACCTTCTCCGCGAGTGTCCTACCCATCGCTTTCCCTCCGGCCGGCCGGTTGTGCCGGCGCTTCTTAGAGATCTGGTGCGCCTGATCGCCCGTACCCCACGTGCGGAACGACGGCTCGGACCCAGTGGTTCGTGGACCCGCACATACAGACTCGCTGGTTCTTGGAAAAATTGAACTTGCGTTTCACAGTGTGAGACGTGAATATCGTTTCATGGACAACTCTAGCGGCGTCGGCGTTCTCGACAAGGCAGCTCTGGTATTGAGCGCACTGGAGTCCGGTCCGGCCACCCTCGCCGGGCTGGTCGCGGCGACAGGGCTCGCACGACCCACGGCACATCGCCTTGCCGTGGCACTGGAACACCACCGGATGGTGGCGAGGGACATGCAGGGCCGGTTCATCCTCGGCCCGCGGCTGGCAGAGCTTGCCGCCGCGGCCGGCGAGGACCGTCTGCTGGCCACGGCCGGACCGGTGCTCACGCACCTGCGGGACGTGACGGGCGAGAGCGCGCAGCTCTACCGGCGTCAGGGCGACATGCGTATCTGCGTGGCGGCAGCCGAGCGGCTGTCGGGCCTGCGGGACACCGTCCCGGTGGGCTCCACGCTGCCGATGAAGGCGGGTTCCGCCGCGCAGATCCTGATGGCCTGGGAGGAGCCCGAGCGGCTCCACCGGGGTCTCCAGGGCGCGCGCTTCACGGCGACGGCCCTGTCGGGCGTACGGCGCCGCGGCTGGGCCCAGTCGATCGGCGAGCGGGAGCCCGGTGTGGCTTCCGTCTCGGCGCCGGTGCGCGGGCCCTCGAACCGGGTGGTGGCCTCCGTATCGGTCTCCGGCCCGATCGAGCGCCTGACCCGGCACCCGGGGCGGATGCACGCCCAGGCCGTCATCGACGCGGCCGCCCGTCTGACGGAGGCCCTGCGCCGCTCCGGCTGACCTGCCCACGCCTCACACATCCCCCGGGCCCGGGGGCGCGTACGACGCCGCACACGTCCAACTCGCGCCCCTGGGCCCGTACTCACGCGCCCGTACGGGAACAGCGAAGAGGCCCTCCGCGATGATCGCGGAGGGCCTCTTCCATGCGTACCCCCGACCGGATTCGAACCGGCGCTACCGCCTTGAGAGGGCGGCGTGCTAGGCCGCTACACAACGGGGGCCAGCTGGTACTGCGCTGGGCTACCAGGACTCGAACCTAGAATAAGAGAACCAGAAACTCTCGTGTTGCCAATTACACTATAGCCCATAGTGGTCTAGACCAAGCTAGACGTAGTACCCCCGACCGGATTCGAACCGGCGCTACCGCCTTGAGAGGGCGGCGTGCTAGGCCGCTACACAACGGGGGCCCTAGCGATCCTGCATCAACACGTCCGGGTGCGACCCTGGACATCTCGCGGGAAGGATCTGTACCCCCGACCGGATTCGAACCGGCGCTACCGCCTTGAGAGGGCGGCGTGCTAGGCCGCTACACAACGGGGGCAAGCACTGCGTTACTTCTGCACTGCGCTGGGCTACCAGGACTCGAACCTAGAATAAGGGAACCAGAAACCCTCGTGTTGCCAATTACACTATAGCCCACCAAAATGCAAGCCCCTGAGAGGCTTTCATTCGGTTAGCGCCCCCCTCCAGCCTTTCGGCCCGCTCGGGCGGCGCAGAAAGAACATTACCGGATGCCCGACCGTGCTCCAAAACGGGTATCCCCGGCCAGCAGCTCCGGGAGCTGGGCAAGCCCGGCGATCCGGTGGACACCGGCGGGCGCCGGACCGCGTGCGCCGTCGCGGTCGAGCCAGACCGCGGTGAGCCCCGCGTCCCGGGCGCCCCACGCGTCGATCTCGGGCTCGTTCCCCACGTACGCCACCTCGCCCGGCGCCAGCTCCATCGCCGCGCAGGCGCCGAGGAAGGCGGCGGCGTCCGGCTTGCTGGCCCCCAGCTCGGCGGCGCAGACCAGCACCTCGAAGCGGTCGCGCAGCCCGAGGTGGCGCAGTTTGGGGTCCTGGTTGACGGTGGAGGAGTTGGAGAGCACCCCGTGCCGGTAGCCGTCGGCGAGCACGTCCAGTACGGGCACGACGTCCGGGAAGAGTGCCCAGGCGGCCTTGTAGTGCTCCACGTAGCGGTCGAACCAGGCGTCGGCCTCCTCCCCGGTCATCCCGGGAGCCCCGAGGAAGTCCCGTACGCGGTCCTGGCGCTGCCCCCGGAAGGTGACCTCACCGGCGGCGAAGCGCGCCCAGTGCCGTTCGGTGAGCCGCCGCCACAGGGCGAGCGCCTCGGCCGGGGACCCGTAGCGCTCCCCGAGCCCCTCGTCGGCGAGGTGGCGCGCGAGCCCGGCCGCGTCGGCGCCCGTGTAGTCGAAGAGGGTGTCGTCGATGTCCCACAGCACGGCGCGGAGCGTCATGGAGCCGAGCCTACGCCGGGCGTTCGTCCTGGGTGGGCCCTTCACACAACACCACAGGGGGCGACGGCCGGGAATCCGGCTGCCGCCCCCTGTGGTGTGCGCGAGCTACGCGGTGAGCTTCGCCAGGGCCGCGTCGATGCGGGCCAGCGAGCGGTCCTTGCCCAGGATCTGCAGGGACTCGAAGAGCGGCAGGCCGATCGTGCGGCCGGTCACGGCCACGCGGACCGGGGCCTGGGCCTTGCCCAGCTTGAGGCCGTGGGCCTCGCCGGCGGTCAGGACGGCCTGCTTGAGGGACTCCGGGTCGTTCCAGTCGGCGGCCGAGAGGTGCTCGCGCGCCGTGGTCAGCAGGGCCGCGGGGTCACCCTTCATCGCCTTGTCCCAGGCGGCCTGGTCCTCGACCGGCTGCTTGCGGAAGAGGAAGTCGACGTTCGCGGTGATGTCCGACAGGACCGTCACGCGGGTCTGGGCGTACGGCGCGATGGCCGCCCAGGCCTCGGCGTCGAAGTCCTCGGGCTCCCAGTTGGCGTGCGGAGCCCGCAGCCACGGGGTGCAGGCGTCCGCGAAGTCCTTCGGGTCCAGCAGGCGGATGTGGTCGGCGTTGATCGACTCGGCCTTCTTGAGGTCGAAGCGCGCCGGGTTGGCGTTCACGTCCGTGATGTCGAACTTCGCCACCATCTCCTCGATCGAGAAGATGTCCCGGTCGTGGGAGAAGGACCAGCCGAGGAGCGAGAGGTAGTTCAGCAGGCCCTCGGGGAGGAAGCCGCGCTCGCGGTACAGGTTGAGCGAGGCCTCGGGGTCGCGCTTGGAGAGCTTCTTGTTGCCCTCGCCCATCACGTACGGCAGGTGGCCGAAGGCGGGGGTGTCCTTGGCGATGCCCAGCTCGATCAGCGCCTTGTAGAGCGCGATCTGGCGGGGGGTGGAGGACAGCAGGTCCTCGCCGCGCAGGACGTGCGTGATCTCCATCAGCGCGTCGTCGACCGGGTTGACCAGCGTGTACAGCGGGGCGCCGTTGGCCCGGACGATGCCGAAGTCCGGCACGTTGTCGGGGGTGAAGGTCAGCTCGCCGCGGACGAGGTCCGTGAAGGTGATCGGCTCGTCGGGCATCCGGAAGCGGACGATGGAGGGGCGGTGCTCGCCCTGGTACGCCTCGAGCTGCACGGTGGTCAGCTCGCGGCAGTGGCCGTCGTAGCCCGACGGCTTGCCGGCCGCGCGGGCGGCCGCGCGGCGCGCGTCGAGCTCCTCGGTGGTGCAGTAGCAGCGGTACGTGTAGCCGCCGTCGACCAGCTTCCGCGCGACGTCCTCGTAGATGTCCATGCGCTCGGACTGGCGGTACGGGGCGTGCGGGCCGCCGACCTCGGGGCCCTCGTCCCAGGTGAAGCCCAACCAGCGCATCGAGTCGAGCAGCTGCTGGTACGACTCCTCGGAGTCGCGGGCCGCGTCGGTGTCCTCGATGCGGAAGACGAACGTACCGCCGTGGTGGCGGGCGAACGCCCAGTTGAAGAGGGCCGTGCGGACCAGTCCCACGTGGGGGTTGCCGGTCGGGGAGGGACAGAAACGTACGCGGACGGGTCCGTTAACCACGCTTGATCACCTTGTTGGTGAGAGTGCCGATGCCTTCGATGGTGACGGCGACCTCGTCGCCGACGTTGAGGGGGCCGACTCCGGCCGGGGTTCCCGTGAGGATGACGTCGCCCGGGAGGAGTGTCATGGCCTCGCTGATGTGGACGATCAGGTCCTCGATGGAACGGACCATGTCGCTGGTGCGGCCGAGCTGGCGCTGTTCGCCGTTGACGGTGCACTGGATGGTCAGGTCGCTCGGGTCCAGATCAGTCTCGATCCAGGGGCCGAGGGGGCAGGCGCTGTCGAAGCCCTTGGCCCGGGCCCACTGGTTCTCACGCTGCTGGACGTCGCGGGCGGTGACGTCGTTGGCGCAGGTGTAGCCGAGGATCACGTCCTTGACGCGCTCCTTCGGGACCTCGCGGCACATGCGGCCGATGACCACGGCGAGTTCCGCCTCGTGGTGGAGGTCCTGGGAGAAGGAGGGGTACGCGATCGGGTCGCCCGGGCCGACCACCGAGGTGGAGGGCTTGAAGAAGACGACGGGGGCGTCCGGACGGCCCTGGTCGTCGACGATGGCGTTGCCCAGCTCCGCCGCGTGCTCCGCGTAGTTGCGGCCGACGGCCACGACCTTGTTCGGGAGCACCGGCGGCAGCAGCCGGACCTTGTTCAGCGGGACCTTCGTACCGGAGAGCTCGAAGTCCGCGAACGGAATGCCTTTGATGATGTCGAGAACGAGCGTCGCTTCGTCGCCGGGGGCGGTGCTGCCCTCGACCGCGCCGAACGCGACGTTGCCGTCGATCGAGAACCTGGCGATGCGCACGTGTGGCGTCTGCCCCTCTGTATTTCCGCTGGCTGGAGTCTGCGGACTCCAGGCTAACGCGGTGGGGGGCGGCGCTCGGCGCTCGTGGCGGCCGTGCCTACCGCGCGGCGGCGACCGGGGCGTCCATCAGGACGGTGCGGCGCGGGTTCGCGGTCTGGGCCGGCAGCTCGACGGAGTGCTCCGGGGTGGCCGGGGCCGCCTGCAGCTCCTCGGCGTCCTTCAGGTGCGCGAGGGTCGTGCGGCGGGGGTTGGCTATGTTGCGGAACATCATCGTCGTCTTCATCGGAGTCTGGGGCCCTCGGCTCGGTCGTGGGTGGTGGTTGTTCGGTGCGCGGACCGTTCGGTCGGTGCGCCAACCCTTTAAAGGGCAAGGCTAAACATCTGAATCGCCGACTGAACCGGGAAGTAATGGCCACGGCCGTGTGAGTTTGCTCACCAATGACCGGGCAATTCAGGCACAACGGACAGTCAATTCCGGGCGCCGAAACGGACATTGCGCCACTGAATGCGTCATTCCGCTGCTGATCATCTCGACTGGGACACCTTGACAGGCACAAGCTTTGATTGGCGTAAGTCCGATTCCTCCCCATAAGGCTTCCACATGGTGTAGTCCAGCTGTCACAAGCCGTGACCGGCTCGCCGGGCCGACACGCGCACCTTGTTGGAGATCCCCCACTGTGCTGGAATTCGCGGGACCGCCGCGGGAATCAGCCGGCGCGCAGGTGGCGCGAGACAGCGCCGAGCGCGGCGGCACGGAGAGGGAGACGCGCCGGTCACCGACGACCACCATGGGGCCGTCAGTGCCCCACGACTCGACACCGTCCCACCGCTCACCCGGCGGGACGCCTGGTCCAGAGGTTGCGACGCTAGTGCAGGGACGATTCAAGAGGGATGGAATGGGGTCTCCCCAGGCCCGCCAGGGCCGAGGGGAAGCTGCGGCGGAGCAGGAGCCGCGCGGCGGGACCGACCGTGGCTCCTCGCCCCAGCACGCCCAAAACCGCGGGCCGGCTGTCGAAGGAGCGCGCCCCGACACCTCCGCCGCGGTACAGGCGAAGGGTCGCGGCAAGTCCGGGAAGCCCGGGAAGACCGGTAATTCCGGGAAGCCCAGCAGGGCCAAGGGCAAGAGCGGACCCGTCGAGCCGGCCGAGGCGATACCGAAGGCCCCCAGTGGGTCCGGTTCCCGCCTCGCCATGCAGAACTGGCGCATCAGCACGCGACTGGTGTCGCTGCTGACCCTGCCGGTCGTCGCCGCCACCACGCTCGGTGGCTTCCGTATCAACGACTCGATGAACGACATCGCGCAGCTGGAGCACATGCAGCTGCTGACGACGATGACCCGGCAGGCCACCCACCTGGCCGCCATGCTCCAGGAGGAGCGGGACAAGTCGGCGGGTCCGCTGTCGGTCGACAGGTCGGGCAAGCCCAACACCCTCGTCGCGGGTGTCCGCGACCAGACCGACGCCGCTGCCGCGTCCTTCGCCGCCGCGACCGAGAAGGTCGACAGCACGGAGGACAAGGACGACACCCTCAAGTCGATCCGCAACAACATCCTGCAGATCGGCCGCCAGCTCACCGGCATCGAGGACATCCGCAAGAAGGCGTACCAGAACGGTGCCCAGCAGACGGTCACCGAGTACAACGCGCTGATCGTCTCGCTGCTCTCCCTCTCGCAGGACATGGCCCAGGCCACCTCCAGCCCCGAGATGATCAAGCGTACGCGCGCCCTGGCGGCCTTCTCCTCCGCCAAGGAGTACGCCTCCATCCAGCGCGCGATCATCGCCGCCTCGCTCCCCGAGAGCGGCGACCGCGCCGGCCGGCTGGAGGAGAACGACCGCCTGTACGCCCTCTCCGCGCTGCGCGGGGAGAGCCAGTCGAAGAAGACCTTCGAACTCGTCTACCAGGGCAAGCCCGAGGAGCTCCTCGCGGCGCTCGGCGACGGCAACCCGGAGATCGGCAGCGCCGACCACTACGCCCGCCGCGTCCTGAGCACCCAGGGACAGTTCGGCAAGGAGAAGAACCGGTCCTGGATGGACTGGTACGACGCCGACGACACCAAGCTCCAAGAGATGAAGAAGATCGAGCTGAGCCTGCTCCAGGACATGGAGCAGAAGGCTCGCGAGCTCAAGAACGAGTCGCAGCAGGACGCCATCATCAACGGTGCCCTGATCCTCCTCGTCCTCGGTGTCTCCCTCATCGGCGCCTTCGTCATGGCGCGCTCGATGATCCGCTCGCTGCGCCGTCTCCAGGACACCGCGACGCGCGTCGCCCAGGACCGTCTGCCCGAGCTCGTCAAGCAGCTCTCCGAGTCGGACCCGCAGGACGTGGACACCTCCGTGGAGTCCGTCGGTCTGCACACCCGCGACGAGATCGGCCAGGTGGCCGCGGCCTTCGACGACGTGCACCGCGAGGCCGTCCGCCTCGCCGCCGAGCAGGCCCTCCTGCGAGGCAACGTCAACGCGATGTTCACCAACCTCTCGCGCCGCTCGCAGGGCCTGATCCAGCGCCAGCTCTCGCTCATCTCCGAGCTGGAGTCGCGCGAGGCCGACCCGGACCAGCTGTCCTCGCTCTTCAAGCTCGACCACCTCGCGACCCGTATGCGCCGTAACGGCGAAAACCTCCTCGTCCTCGCGGGCGAGGAGCCGGGCCGCCGGTGGACCCGCCCCGTCCCGCTCGTCGACGTGCTCCGCGCCGCCGCGTCCGAGGTGGAGCAGTACGAGCGCATCGAACTCTCGTCGGTGCCCGGCACCGAGGTCGCCGGCCGCGTCGTCAACGACCTCGTGCACCTCCTCGCCGAGCTGCTGGAGAACGCCACCTCGTTCTCCTCCCCGCAGACCAAGGTCAAGGTCACCGGTCACGCGCTGCCCGACGGCCGGGTGCTCGTCGAGATCCACGACACCGGCATCGGCCTCTCCCCCGAGGACCTCGCCGCGATCAACGAGCGGCTCGCCTCGCCGCCGACCGTGGACGTCTCCGTCTCCCGCCGCATGGGCCTGTTCGTGGTCGGCCGCCTGTCCCTGCGACACGGCATCCGCATCCAGCTGCGCCCCTCCGACTCGGGCGGTACCACCGCCCTCGTCATGCTGCCGGTCGATGTCGCCCAGGGCGGCAAGAAGCCGGCTCCCATGCCCGGCGCCTCCGGCGGTCCGCAGGGTGGTCCCGGCGCGCCGGGTGCCTCCGGTGGTCCCGGTGCGCAGAATGCCGTGGCCGGTGCGGGCGTACGTCCCCCCGTGGGCGCCGGTCCGCAGCGCGGCCAGGTCGCCGGTGGCGGCCAGCGTGCCGCCCTGCCGGGACGCGACGGCGCCGGTCAGCAGCAGCGGCCGCAGGGTCAGGGCCAGCAGGGGCAGCAGGGTCCGGGCCAGCAGGGCCGTCCCGCCGCTCCGACGGGTCAGGCCCAGGGCCAGGGTGCCTTCGCCGGCGGTGCGCCGCTCCAGGGCCGCGGCCCGCAGGCCCGCCCGGGCGCCACGCCGTCGGCGTCCGGTCCGGCCGCGTTCCCGCAGGGCAACGGCTTCGAGCGGCCTCAGCCGCAGCAGGGCCAGCCCCAGCAGGCGCAGCAGCCGCCGCAGGCCACGCAGCAGTCCGCTCTCCCGCCGGCCCCCGGTCAGCGCAAGCGGCCGCAGCTGCCGCCGCGCGGTGGCGCGCCCCGCCCGGAGCTTCCGGGTGCGGCCGCCTCGCCCGCCGGGATACCGCAGAGCACCAGTTGGGGCGCCGGCCAGGGGGGCCACGAGGTCCCGCGTGGCCACGACGAGCTCTCCGGCCCCGGTTCCACGGCCGAGTTCGCCCGCCCGGACTTCAACGCCCCGTACCCGCAGGCCGGTGGCGGCAACCCCGCCAACGGCACGACCGGCCAGTTCGAGCGCCCGCAGCTCGGCGGCCAGTCCCCCAGTCAGACCACGGGCCAGTTCGCCCGCCCGGCAACGCCCCCGTCCAACGGCCAGGCGCCGCGGACCGGCGGGCCCGGGGTCGGCGGCTACTCCCCGCAGCAGCCGCAGGGTCAGCAGCCCGGCGGCTATGCCCCCGCACCCGTACCGGCGACCCGCGCCGAGGCTCCGCGACTGCCGCAGGCGCACCAGCCGGAGGCCTTGCCGCCGGCCCCGGCGCACAGCTCCGGCGAGAACCGCAGCCCGATCTTCGACTCGATGGAGTCGAACTGGTTCCGCGAGGAGGCCGAGCAGGCCGCCGCGCAGGGATCGGCCGTACCGCAGCCGCCCCAGCAGCAGCAGTACGAGGCGCAGCAGCGCCCGCAGCAGCCGATGCCGCAGCGCGGTCAGGAGCCCGCTGCCGAGCCCGCCCCGGCGGTCACCGGCAGCTCTCCGACGGTCAGCTGGCGGTCCTCACCGAACGACGAGCTGATGCGGCAGGCCGAGCGCGTGCGCCAGCCCGCCGCAGGGGGTATCACCACCTCGGGGCTCCCCCGCCGGGTACCGCGGGCGAACCTCGTGGCGGGCACCGCGCAGCAGCAGGCGGACGCTCAGGCCGGTCCGCAGGTCTCGCGTGCTCCGGACGAAGTCCGCGGCCGTCTCACCAATCTCCGACGCGGTATCCAGCAGGGGCGCCAGGCCGGCACCACCGGCCCCGCGACCGGCAGTTTCCACGTCGACCCCACTTACCAGCAGGAGCGATAGTTGAGCTCGATGAGCCAGGCGGCACAGAACCTGAACTGGTTGATCACCAACTTCGTGGACAACACCCCTGGGGTGTCCCACACCGTGGTGGTCTCCGCCGACGGACTCCTTCTGGCGATGTCCGAAGGTTTCCCCCGTGACCGCGCCGACCAGCTGGCGGCCGTCGCCTCCGGTCTGACCTCGCTGACCGCCGGAGCCTCCCGGATCTTCGAGGGCGGCGCCGTCAACCAGACCGTGGTCGAGATGGACCGCGGTTTCCTCTTCCTGATGTCCGTCTCCGACGGATCCTCGCTGGCCGTGCTCGCCCACCCCGAGTGCGACATCGGCCTCGTGGGCTACGAGATGGCCCTCCTCGTGGACCGCGCCGGCAGTGTCCTCACCCCGGACCTGCGCGCGGAGCTGCAGGGAAGCCTGCTCACCTGACGAGCTCTTACGACTGCCCCTCTTCCGGCCGGACGGTACTTCCGGCCGGAAGACCGGGACCCCCGTCCCGGAACCAAGTACCCCCGCAGGCCGTCATCACCTCCCCCCACCGGCCGCCCCGTCAGACGGCACGCTGACCACTGCTGTCCAGCCCGGAGGATCAATGACACCGCCCCCCGCCTATCCCGACGCGTACGGAGACTCGTACTCGGACGGCGATCAGCCGCTGGTGCGTCCGTACGCGATGACCGGCGGCCGTACCCGGCCCCGCTACCAGCTCGCCATCGAGGCACTGGTCAGCACCACGGCCGATCCGATGCACCTGTCCGGCCTGCTGCCGGAACACCAGCGCATCTGCACGCTGTGCCGTGAGGTCAAGTCGGTCGCGGAGGTCTCCGCACTGCTGTCGATGCCGCTCGGTGTCGCCCGGATCCTCGTCGCCGACCTGGCGGAGGCCGGAATGGTGGCCATCCACCAGCCGGGCAATGGAGAGGCCGGCGGAACGCCGGATGTAACGCTGCTCGAGAGGGTTCTCAGTGGACTTCGCAAGATCTGACGGCGGAGCGGCTCCTCGCTCCACCACCTCCGCGAAGATCGTGGTCGCGGGCGGCTTCGGCGTGGGCAAGACCACGTTCGTCGGCGCGGTCTCCGAGATCAACCCCCTGCGCACCGAGGCGGTGATGACGTCCGCGAGCGCGGGGATCGACGACCTCACGCACACGGGTGACAAGACGACCACCACGGTCGCCATGGACTTCGGCCGCATCACCCTGGACCAGGACCTGATCCTGTACCTCTTCGGTACGCCGGGCCAGGACCGGTTCTGGTTCATGTGGGACGACCTGGTCCGCGGCGCCATCGGCGCCGTCGTCCTCGTCGACACGCGCCGCCTCGCCGACTGCTTCCCCGCGGTCGACTACTTCGAGAACAGCGGCCTGCCCTTCGTCGTGGCGCTCAACGGCTTCGAGGGGTACCAGCCCTACACCCCGGAGGAGGTCCGCGAGGCCCTCCAGATCGGCCCCGACGCCCCGATCATCACCACCGACGCCCGCCACCGCGCGGACGCCAAGAGCGCGCTCATCACGCTCGTGGAGCACGCCCTGATGGCGCGGCTCAAGTAACACGCTTTTCACCGCGACACCTCGGGGCGGGCTGTGTCTTATGACACGGCCCGCCCCTGTCGTTCATAACGTTTCGACAGAGAATTACCGTCAGGTGGGCACAGCCCGCGTTCGGTTGGTGCCGCTACGCGCACAACTAGCCCTATTTTTGCCGCAGCTCGCTCTTTATGTCCGGTTTATGTGGGGCGTAGGGCTCTGTGAATGGCCGATTTCATCTGTTTGGAACACTGCGGTTAACCATGCTGGAATTCAACGAACTAGCTAGTAGCACCGCCGAGAGGTTGTTGGTCGAGTGAGGCGAAGCAACTCGAGCCCCGCGGATGAACCCGCGCGCGGCAACTTCACCCCGCCGCCGCGCGGGGCCACGTCGTCTTTCGACGTGCCCGTGGATCCACCCGCGATTGGTGGCAGCACCAGCAAGTTCTCGCCCCGTAACTGGCGTGTGCCGACCCGCCTGAACGCCATCCTCCTCGTACCCGTCCTCGTCGGACTGGTCATGGGCGGCTTCCAGGTGAAGGGTTCGGTCGACAGCTGGAACGAGGCCAAGGACGCCGAGAAGACGGCCCGCATCGTCCAGGCCGCGGCCGAGTACGGACAGGCCCTCCTCAACGAGCGCGACCTCACCGCCGAACCGCTGCTGAACAACCAGCGGGGCAGCGAGGTCGTGACGAAGGCCTACGCGGCCACCGACGCGGCGAAGCAGAAGTTCGCCGCGGCCGTGAAGGACATGCCGGCCGAGCAGGGCCTGGAGCGCCGCCTGGAGCTCTTCCAGCAGGAGGAGCCGAAGCTGGAGCAGGTCCGCAAGACGGCCTACGCCATTCCGGAGACGCCCAAGAAGAACCTCCCCACCTCGGCCGGCCCCATCCCGACCGAAGAGGGGTACGTGCTGGTCCAGCACTACCTGATGCAGTTCTCCAACGAACTGGGTCTGGGCACCGGCAACGTCACCAGCTACGGCCGCATGGTCTACGCGATCGAGCTGGCCAAGGCCGCGAACTCGCTCCAGCGTTCCGTCGGCACGCACCTGCTGGTCCGCCCGAACGAAGACGAGACCGTCCGCAAGGCCCAGCTCGTCGCCTTCTCCTCCTACGCCTACCTCGAAGAGATCGCCATCGGTGAGTACGTCGCCGCCGGCACCGACGAGGACACGAACCGGCTCAAGGAGGTCATGGGCAAGAAGTCCCAGGAGGGAGCCGCCAAGCTCGCCGAGGCCAAGCGCCAGTCGGAGCAGGCCGGCACCACCTTCAAGGCTCCGCCCGTGGTCAACGGCTCCGTGCTCACCGGCATGACCGAGGCGATAGCCGGCGGCGGGAAGAACACCCGGCTGGCCGCGGAGGGCACCACGCCCATGGCCTGGCAGGCCGCCTCCACCGCCAAGTTCGAGGGCTACGCCGAGATCGAGAAGGAGCTCCTCGACAAGGCCGTCGAGAACGCCGGAGCGGTTTCCGAGGAGTCCCGCAACGACGCCATCCTGACCGGCGCCATCGTGGTCGTGGCCCTGCTCGCCGCCTTCATCCTGGCCGCGATGATGGCCCGTCAGATGAGCACCGCGATGCGGCGCCTGCGCAGCTCCGCCTTCGACATCGCCGAGCAGCGCCTGCCGATGCTCGTCGACCAGCTCTCGCGCACCGACCCGGGCAAGGTCGACACCCGCGTCGCGCCGATCCCGATCAACTCCCAGGACGAGATCGGCGAGGTCGCCCGCGCCTTCGACCAGGTGCACCGGGAAGCCGTGCGGCTCGCCGCCGAACAGGCGCTCCTGCGAGGGAACGTCAACGCGATCTTCACGAACCTCTCCATGCGCAACCAGTCCCTGATCGAGGGCCAGTTGACCCTCATCACCGACCTGGAGAACAACGAGGCGGACCCGGACCAGCTGGAGAACCTCTTCCGCCTGGACCACCTGGCCACCCGTATGCGTCGCAACGGCGAGAACCTCCTCATCCTCGCGGGTGAGAACCCGGGCCGCCGCTGGGACCAGCCGGTCCCCCTCGTCGACGTCCTGCGCGCCGCCTCCTCCGAGGTGGAGCAGTACGAGCGCATCGAGTTCTCCGGCGTCTCGGAGGCCGAGATCCACGGCCAGGCCGTGACCGACCTCGTGCACCTGCTCGCCGAGCTGCTGGAGAACGCCACCACGTTCTCCTCCCCGCAGACCAAGGTCCGCGTCAACGCCACCCGTCTTCCCGACGGCCGCGTGATGGTAGAGATCCACGACAAGGGCATCGGCCTCACCGCCGAGGACTTCGCGGACATCAACCACAAGCTGGCCAACCCGCCGACCGTGGACGCCGCGATCTCGCAGCGCATGGGTCTGTTCGTGGTCGGCCGGCTGGCGGACCGGCACAGTATCCGCGTCCAGCTGCGCCCTTCGGGCGAGGCGGCCGGCACCACTTCGCTGGTCATGCTCCCCGACGCCATCACCCACGGTGGCGGTGGCGAGGGCATCCCCCAGGACGACTTCACCGTCTCCTCGATCATTCCGCAGCAGAAGAGCCAGCAGCCCGCCCCGCTGCGCACGGCCGCCGAACTCGGATTCGACGACTCGCGCTACTCCAACGCAAGCGTCGGCTCCACCGGAGCGGCTGGCGCCGCCGGCGAGTCCGTCGACCCGGTCGTGCGGTCCCTGGGCCGCGAGGAGCGCCGGGCCGCGCTGGAGGCCCAGGCCGGCTACCCGCAGGAGCAGTCCGCGTACCCCGGCCCGGAGTATCCGGAACCGCAGCCGGAACACGGGTACCAGCCGTACCAGGGCTACGAACAGCAGTCCGCACAGGGCTACGAGGCCCCGTACGAGGCGCAGCCCCAGCAGCCGGGCTACGAGGCGTACCCGGAGCAGGGCTACGCCTATCCGGAAGCCGAATACCAGGACCCGCAGCAGCCCGCGCAGGCGTACGAGGGCGGCTACAAGGACCAGTCACCGCAAGGGGAGTGGCCCGAACAGAACACGTATTCGGGCTCCTACCAGCAGGATTACCCGACTGAATCGGAAGCCCCCGCCGCTCCCGAACCGGCCGCGGAACGCGTAGGCTTCGACCGTCCGGGCACCGCTGCCGACACCGGTCACCAGGTGACCGGAGCGGGCCTGCCGCGACGCGGCAGCCAGCAGCAGTGGCAGCCGGCACAGCAGGAAGCGGAGTCCACCGGATCCCTCTTCGAGCAGCGGCCGCCGCGTCAGCAGCAGCCCGAAGCGGAGCGGGCCCCGGAGGCAGAGGAAGGCAGCGAGTCCTGGCGCTCGCGCAACGACGAGCGCTGGCAGCAGGCCGGCAAGCTCCGTGAGCCGAAGGCCGGCGGGGTCACCCCGTCCGGTCTCCCTCGGCGGGTACCCAAGGCCAACCTGGTCGAGGGTGCTGCGGAGACGACCCCGCAGGGCGGCCCCCAGGTCTCCCGCGCCCCGGAGGACGTCCGCGGCAGGTTGAGCAACCTGCGTCGCGGTGTCCAGCAGGGACGCAGCGCGGGTTCCGAGCAGTCAAGTAACAGCTATGACCAGGAGCGTTAGTGTGAGCCCGATGAGCCAGGCGGCACAGAACCTGAACTGGTTGATCACCAACTTCGTGGACAACACCCCTGGGGTGTCCCACACCGTGGTGGTCTCCGCCGACGGACTCCTTCTGGCGATGTCCGACGGATTCCCGCGCGACCGCGCCGACCAGCTGGCGGCCGTGGCCTCCGGTCTGACGTCGCTGACCGCCGGAGCCTCCCGGATCTTCGAGGGTGGCGCCGTCAACCAGACCGTCGTGGAGATGGACCGAGGGTTTCTCTTCCTCATGTCGGTCTCGGACGGATCCTCGCTCGCGGTGCTCGCGCACCCCGAGTGCGACATCGGTCTGGTGGGCTACGAGATGGCCCTCCTCGTGGACCGCGCCGGCAGTGTCCTCACCCCGGACCTGCGCGCGGAGCTGCAGGGAAGTCTTCTCAACTAACAGACAGACAGTGCGGTTCGCGCCATCGCACCATAGGGTGCGGTGGCGCGGTTCCACAGGGAGGACTGCGTTCTTGGAGTCGGAGGAGGAAACGTGACAACACCCGGAGGACATCCTTATGGCGGCGCGCAGCAGCCGCAGGGTGGGCACGACCAGAACCGCTTCAATTTCCCCTCCGCTCCCAGCCGGCCCGTGCCGGAGCACAGCCCGTACCAGCAGCAGCAGCCGTACGGGCAGCCCCAACAGCCGCAGCAGCAGCCCCAGATGCCGCCTCAGCAGCCGCGCGCTGTCCGGCAGGCTCCGAAGGCCCACAACCCGCTGGTGCGTCCGTACGCGATGACAGGCGGCCGTACCCGGCCGCGCTACCAGCTCGCCATCGAGGCGCTGGTCAGCACCACGGCCGATCCCGCGCGCCTGCAAGGGCAGTTGCCCGAGCACCAGCGCATCTGCCGTCTGTGCCAGGAGATCAAATCCGTCGCGGAGATCTCGGCACTTCTCTCCATTCCTCTTGGTGTCGCCCGCATCCTCGTCGCCGACCTGGCGGAGGCGGGCCTTGTCGCCATTCACCAGCCCGGCGGCGACGAGTCTGCCGGCGGCCAGCCAGATGTGACACTGCTCGAAAGGGTGCTCAGTGGACTTCGCAAGCTCTAACGGCGGAGCGGCTCCTCGCTCCACCACTTCCGCGAAGATCGTGGTCGCGGGCGGCTTCGGCGTGGGCAAGACCACGTTCGTCGGCGCGGTCTCCGAGATCAACCCCCTGCGCACCGAAGCCGTCATGACCAGCGCCTCCGCCGGGATCGACGACCTCACCCACACCGGTGACAAGACGACCACCACGGTCGCCATGGACTTCGGCCGCATCACCCTGGACCAGGACCTGATCCTGTACCTCTTCGGTACGCCGGGCCAGGACCGCTTCTGGTTCATGTGGGACGACCTGGTCCGCGGCGCCATCGGCGCCGTCGTCCTCGTCGACACGCGCCGCCTCGCCGACTGCTTCCCCGCGGTCGACTACTTCGAGAACAGCGGCCTGCCCTTCGTCATCGCCCTCAACGGCTTCGACGGGCACCAGCCCTACACCCCGGAGGAGGTCCGCGAGGCCCTCCAGATCGGCCCCGACGCCCCGATCATCACCACCGACGCCCGCCACCGCGCGGACGCC